>NZ_JBLBUC010000021.1:0-28251 GCF_047290665.1 Streptococcus lishijunsis
CAGGTTGCTTAATATCTTTTATTATTTGACTGTCTACTTGACAGGGAGCCGTTCAGTACACCCTTAATTGGTTTTTTTTTATTTTCATGAGAAATAACCGTAAAGGTTATTGGCATGATGAATCACTCCCCAGCATTCTTAAAAAATAACTACGCTTCTTTTACAACTAGCTACACTGAAATTTTAAAAAGCATTTAAACGAAAAGTATGTTATAATTTTAAAGCTAGAGTTTAAGTAGAATGGAAGATAATGATGAATCCTTTATTAAGTGGTATGAATGATAAGCAAAAAGAGGCAGTTGAAACAACAGAAGGCCCTCTTTTGATTATGGCAGGAGCAGGATCTGGAAAGACACGTGTCCTGACACACCGCATAGCTTATCTCATTGACGAAAAATACGTTAACCCTTGGAATATTTTGGCGATTACCTTTACCAATAAAGCCGCAAGGGAGATGCGTGAGCGTGCTATGGTATTAAATCCTGCTACACAAGAGAGTTTGATTGCGACGTTTCACAGTATGTGTGTTAGAATTTTGCGTCGTGATGCTGATCATATTGGCTACAATCGTAATTTTACCATTGTTGATCCAGGTGAGCAGCGGACTTTGATGAAGCGGGTCATGAAGGAGCTTAATATCGATCCCAAACAGTGGAGTGATCGCGCTATTTTAGGGACGATTTCAAATGCCAAAAATGATTTGTTAGACGAGGTGGCCTTTGAAGCACAGGCCAGTGATGTTTATCGTCAGATTGTCGCGAAATGTTATAAAGCTTACCAAGCTGAGCTACGTCAATCAGAGGCTATGGACTTTGACGATTTGATCATGATGACACTGCGTTTGTTTGATCACAATCCTGATGTGCTAGCCTACTATCAACAACGCTATCAATATATCCATGTCGATGAGTATCAAGATACCAACCATGCGCAATACCAATTGGTCAAATTATTAGCCTCTCGTTTTCAAAATATTTGTGTCGTAGGAGATGCCGATCAGTCCATCTATGGCTGGCGTGGTGCTGATATGCAAAATATCTTAGACTTTGAAGAGGACTATCCTGATGCTAAGGTTGTTTTACTGGAGGAAAATTATCGCTCTACCCAGACTATTTTGAAAGCGGCTAATGACGTTATCAAGAATAATAAAAAACGTCGTCCTAAAAAACTATGGACACAAAACCAGGAAGGTGAGCAGATTGTTTATTACCGAGCAGATACGGAGACAGATGAGGCTGTTTTTGTAGCTGCTACCATTGATAATATTGTCAAAGAAATGGGGAAAGGTTTTAAAGACTTTGCAGTTCTTTATCGGACAAACGCGCAGTCACGGACTATTGAAGAAGCCCTTTTAAAATCTAATATTCCTTACACCATGGTTGGCGGTACGAAATTTTATAGCCGTAAAGAAATTAGAGACATCATTGCTTATTTAAATGTTATCGCAAACCCTTCTGATAACATCTCCTTTGAGCGTATCGTTAATGAGCCTAAGCGTGGAGTAGGACCAGGTACACTTGAAAAATTGCGTAACTTTGCAAATAGTCAAGGAGAGTCGTTGCTACAAGCTGCGGGAAATCCGCTTCTCCCTCTAAAAGGAAAGGCTGCACTTAGCCTTCATCAGCTCTCTGAGACCTTATCGGAGATTGATAAGGACTTGGATTCTTTGAGTTTGACAACTTTAGTAGAAACCATTTTAGAGCGTACAGGCTATCTAGAAGCGTTGAAATTACAAAATACTCTAGAGAGTCAAGCTCGAATTGAAAATATCGAGGAATTTCTATCTGTTACCAAGAAGGCTGATGACGAAAATAGTGTGGCTGATGATGAGTCTGGTCTGGAGCGTTTGGGGCGTTTTCTTAATGACTTAGCTCTGATTAGCGATACAGATGATGGTCAGACTGAAGTATCAGAGGTGACCTTGATGACCTTACATGCAGCAAAAGGCCTAGAGTTTCCAGTAGTCTTTCTCATTGGTATGGAAGAGGGAGTATTTCCGTTATCGCGCGCTAGTGATGATCCTGATGAACTGGAAGAAGAGCGCCGCTTGGCTTATGTCGGTATCACGCGCGCCGAAGAGTTGCTCTTTTTGACCAATGCTAATTCTAGAACATTATATGGGCGTAGTTCGCATAATCGTCCGACACGCTTTATTCGTGAAATTTCAGAGACCCTCCTTCAATTCCAAGGACATGCTCGTCCAACGACCTCCTCTTTTGGAGTGCGTTATACGCATCAAAAACAGACACAGTTTGGCGAGGGTATGAGCTTACAGCAAGCTCTGCAAACGCGTAAATCTAGTCAGAGGCGACAGACTGGTCCTCTTCCTTTTTCAGCACAAGCAGCTAAAGAGACAAAAGAGATTGATTGGCAAGTGGGAGATGTGGCTCATCATCGCAAGTGGGGTGACGGGACTATTATAGAGGTGACAGGTAGTGGTCAAACACAAGAATTAACGATAAGATTTGAAGAAGTAGGCGTCAAAAAACTCCTGGCAAGTGTTGCACCGATTACCAAAAAATAAAGGTATAGTTTAAAACTATACCTTTATGCGTTGAAAGAATATTAGGCAAGACTGGGAAAATAGGCTACAATTAAAGGCAAGAAAGAAAAGAAGAGGTTTGCCTATGACAGTTGAAGCAGCATTACAGATCTTAAAGAAAGCTCGTGTGATAGATTTAACGCATCCCATCAACGAAACGAGTCCACGTTTTCCTGCCTTACCAGCCCTTGAGAAAAGGGACGTCTTTACCCTAAAAGACGGTTTTCATGTACAAGAATTTCGTTTTGTGGGACAGTATGGAACACATATTGATGCGCCTAGGCATTTTGTAGAAAACGGCAGATGGCTTGATGATATTGGGCTAGAAGAGTTGTTGCTACCCTTATATGTCATTGACCTTTCTCAAGAAGTAGCTCAAAATCCTAATACAGAGTTAGGCGTAGAGGACATCGTAGCATTTGAAAGACGTTATGGAAAGATTCAAGAGGGAGCTTTTGTAGCGTTTCGTAGTGACTGGTCAAAACGTTGGCCCAATCAAGAGGCTATGCGTAATCTCAATGACTTGGGGCAGCAAGAAACACCAGGGTGGTCCAAGGAAGCAATTGCTTTTTTGGTCAAAGAGCGTCACGTTAAAGCATTGGGGCATGAGACACTGGACACAGATAGCGGTCAAAGAGCGGCCCAAAATGGTTTTTTAGATAATGAATATTATCTCTTAGAGCAGGGGATTTATCAGATAGAACTCATGGCACATTTAGATGAGGTGCCACCTACTGGCAGTATTATTGCTGTTAGTTTTCCTCACTTTGAAAAGGCAACTGGTTCGCCCGTTAGAGCAGTTGCTTATGTTGATAACTAAAAAAGCTGGAGAAATCCAGCTTTTTTTAGTCTTGACTTTCAAACAATTTGAGTGCGCGCTCAAAATAAGTTGTGTCTTTTTTGAGTTCTTTTTGTTTGTCGTTAAAGAGGTTTAATTCGTCCGTGATAACGCCATTTGTGGGACTAAGCAATATCTTGGTCATTAGAGTGTCATCATTAACCGTCCAGACATAAGTGTCTTTGCCTTGTTGCTCAGCAGACAGAGCAAAGATAGGATTAAAGGAAAATTCTTCCACGGCATAAAAATCAACAGGATAATTCGCAAGAGGCCCTATTTGTAGCGGAATCAAGTAGCCTGTGCTAATAGAGGGAGTTAGTCGTTCGACTTTTTCGATAACCTCTTTGTTTAAAGACATGACCTTATGGTGAGTCGCCTTTTCGGATTCAAGGACAGCTAAGAAACGCTCAACATAATCATCAGGTTCATGGCCATAAGGTTTGAGCTCAATCATAAGGGGCTGTCCAATCCTCTCAGCAGCACGGAGAAACTCTTCCAAACTAGCAATATGGCTACTAAAAGAACCTTGATGAATGGTGAGTTTTTGCAAGTCTTTGAGTGTCATCTGAGACACTGTCTTATCAATGCCAGCCAGTCGTTTGAGGTTATTATCATGAATAACGGCAAAGCGATTATCCTTAGTCATAACCACATCCATCTCTGAGAAGTCAGCTCCTTTCTGGTGAGCTGCTTGCAAGGCTTCGATAGAATTTTCGACGCCAGCTGTGACATCCCCGCGGTGAGCAATAAGCACCTCATCACTATTGTCTTGGACCAAGTAGATAGATAGGGCATTTCCTACAAGCCAAACTATACTCACCAGCATGACAAAACTAGAGGTGATGATACGATAACGCCGTGAAGTTGGTTTTTTAGTGGACTGAGCCAATGCCTCAGGTAAGGTCAGGTGTTTTGTTGCTTCGATAATGAATACAAACTTGACAAACAAAATAAAGATATATACCAAAAGAGATACTAAGGAATAAAAAAGGGTTGCCAAAGGCAGATTGTCTCCCCTACTATCAATCACGGCAAATAAAAGTGTAACACCAAGTAGTAATGCAGTGACGATGATAAAGCTAAGACTCGTCAATAAGATGATAAGTCCTAAACGTTTAAAGAGTTTAGAACCTTTACTTTCTTGCCAGCTAGCATAAAGTGCTTCTTTAGGTGTTTTATCAGTGATACCAAGTAGTGGTAAAAAGCTGATAAGTCTGATATTGAGGTAAGCTGTGACAAGTAAAATTGATGTCAACAATAAGGTCCCAGAGCTTGTTTTTAACAGTTCGTCATTGATGAAATTCGGAATTTTCAAATGTTCAAGAAGTGCTGAGCTAAAACCTAAATTATCTAAGGGAATCATCAGAATCAGATAAGCCAGCACAATAAAGGCTTGCCAACTAAAGAGTTGACGGAGTTTGGAAGGGAGACGCTTGAGTAGGATTTTTAGCGAATCTATATGCCAAAGGTCAGTGACAGCCAGTGTTAGCACGCTAAATTCAATGAGTAGAAAGCCACTAGCTAGGATGAGAAAAGCAAAGAGGCACAATAACGCAAGAGGTTCTTTAATGATAATTGCTAAGTTATCTTTGGTAAGTCCTGTAACGCCTGCAAATAAGAGGATACGATTAAAAAGGAATTGTAAAATCCCTTTAGCTATGAAGGCAAAAAGCGTGTAAAGGAAAAAACTAGCCGCAACAAAACGTTTTAGAGCTGGGAAATAATGATGATAGATTAATTGTAATGGATGTTTCATATCTTTATTGTAACATAGTTAATGTCTAGATACGAGATAAAGATTTGTAAGAGTTAGGAAGGATTGATAAAATTCTTCCCCTCATTACTTTGTTTAAATTGCTTACGGTATTGACTAGGCGTTAGGTGATAGTAACGTTTAAATTGACGGTTAAAATTGGAGAGATTGGTAAAGCCCACAAAGCTAGCAATATCAATAATAGCACGATTGGTATTAAGAAGTTCTTCGCAAGCCTTACTAAGTCGCACTTGAATGATAAACTCGGTGCAAGACGTTCCTGTTTGCTGCTTAAACACCGTCATAAAGTGCGTCTTACTATAGCCCATATAGTCCGCCAAATAATCAATAGAAAGCGCTTTAGCATAATTGCGATTGATGTGGTCAATCACGCGACGAATTTGGTGGTGCTTGCGATACGTATCGTCTGATACTTTTCGTGTGACATAACCGTGATGGTATAAAAGATAGGTTAATTCATTGAGATAGGCCTTGAGTAACAATTCAAAATGCAATTGTTCCTCTTGGACAAGCTCAAAGATCCGAAAGAGACAGTCTTTGATATCAGCATACCCATCATCTGTAGGTTTGATAACAGGTGTTAGCTTAAAGGTGCTAGCTTGCAAAGGTTGCAAGTACCTAAGACTGACTTGGTCAAGGATAGAGTAGCCGATCATATCTAAATGAAATTGAAAAGTGTGTGTGACATGACGTAGCTTGTCAATCGGATGAATAGAGTGCATCCCTCCAGGACGAATCAAAATAATATCACCCGCTTCACTATTAAAAAAATCACAATCGATATGATAGCGGGCACTACCGTCTTGGACAAAGTTAATCTCTAATTCTGGATGCCAATGAAACAGAGTATCAGGACGTCCATTCTCAACAGTCGTTTGATAGTATTGGTAAGGTAAGAGCTTCTTATTGCCCTTATGATTTATTTTTAGTGAATCAATCATAAAATCATCTCTTTTCTCTAAATCATATGATAGTATTATTATAGCAAATGATCAGGGATTTGTCTTGGGTGGATAATATTTCCGTTAGGTAACGGAAATATTATCCATTAACAAACGATGAGAATTTCGGTATAATAGTCGTATCAAATAGATTAGGGTTTCATTAAAATCCTAAAAGGAGGAATTAATATGGTAAAACGTGCGTTAATTATTTGTGCAGGAGGCATGTCTTCATCATTGATTGCCAAAAAAACCGCAGCCTTTCTAAAAGACGAGGATTATGTTGTGGAGATGGATGCAGTTGGTGTTCCCGAGGGTCAAAAACGTATCGATAGCGATGCTTATGATTTATATCTCATAAGTCCGCAGACAAAGATGCATTTTAAACAGTTAGAAAAAGCAGCTGCTAAAAAGGGAAAACCTATTGTACAGATACCACCTCAAGCTTATGTCCCTATTCCTATGGGGATTGAAAAAATGGCCAATTTAGTTCGAGAATATCTTTGATTGGAATCGAGCATCTGATTAAGATTGGAGGCAAAAGTGCTAGATAAACGCCAAAGACAGCTTGTTAAGTTATTAGAAGAGGTTGAGGAAGATTTTGTAAGCGCTAAATTATTAGCTGATGCACTTGGTTGTTCTGATAAAACTGTCAGAAATGACTTAAACAGGTTAGCTGATATGTTCCTAGAATATGAAGGGCTACAACTAATCCGTAAAAAAGGGAAGGGATATCAGCTGAAAGTTATCAATTCGCGTAGTTATCATATGTTTTTAAAAGATTACGGTTTAGCAATAGAGACTTCCTTGCCCAAAACGGTTATGACAGCAGATGATCGATATTATTATCTGTTAAATCGTCTCATTATTGAAGAAAAAGCATTGTTTTTTGATGATTTAGTAGAGGAGCTTTATGTTAGCCGCTCTACCTTATCTCATGATTTTAAAAATCTTCGTAAGGCTTTAGCCCCTTACTCTCTAAGAATTGAAAGCAAAGCTAATAAGGGTGTCTATGTTTGCGGATTAGAACGTGATAAAAGACGTTTTATCATGGATTACTTTCTTCAATCTGAGATTATGACTAGCTTTAATCAATATGTTGATAATCAGTTTTTGTCTCAATTAATAACACTTGAGGAGTTGACGATTATTGTTCTTGATGAATGTCGTGAACACGACATCTCTTTATCGGATTTTGTGATGTCAAATCTTGTGGTACATATTGCTCTAGCTACTAGGCGTGTTGCAGAAGGATTTGAGATCGCTTCGTTACCAGTTTTTCATGATTTATCTTCTTATCCAATCGAAAAAAAGACAGCATCTTGTATTTTAAAGCGTTTATCAGGAGTGACAGGTCTGGCATTTCCAAAAGAAGAAGTAGATTATGTTGCCCTGCATTTGATTTCCAAAGCTAATCACCGCAAAGCCTCCATCGCTCAGA
Source organism: Streptococcus lishijunsis (assembly GCF_047290665.1). Lineage (NCBI taxonomy): Bacteria > Bacillati > Bacillota > Bacilli > Lactobacillales > Streptococcaceae > Streptococcus > Streptococcus lishijunsis. The sequence goes on from NZ_JBLBUC010000021.1 coordinate 7,537, forward strand.
CATACAATGATAGGATACATCACGAGCTAAGGCATGCTCTAAGTCAGCTAAAGCCAGCTATTCAAGAGGATGCTCGCTTTTATCAAGGCGTCGTCGAGCACTTAGTGACACTGTTAATCAGGCTTGAACATCAAGCTACTTTAGAAAATCCTCTTAAACAGCAGATAATCAAGGAATATCAATCGATGTTTGATATAGCTGATAAGACAATGAGGTTGATGCCTAGTTTTTCAGATTATCATGTCACAGAGGATGAGATAGCGTACATTGCTCTACATTTTATGGCTGCAAGAGAGCGTTTAAAAGAAGAGCGCAAATACCGAGTGCTTGTCATTTGTGCGACTGGTTATGGAAGTGCACAGATGCTTAGAAGCCGTTTGGTTAAAGAGTTAGGAACTAGTATTCATATTGTTGATGTTATTGGTTATTATGAGATTTCAGACGAGAGATTAGAGGGGGTTGATTTTATTGTATCAGCTATTGATTTATCTCATGTCATCTTTTCAATGCCTGTTTTCCATGTTTCTATTTTTCTATCTGATATTGATATTACTCGTATTAAGGAAGGGATGAGACACTTAGAGCATTCTCAAGGGAGTTTTCAAGAAAACTCTTCAATACCTCAACCACTAACAGAAGTATTTGACCATTATTTTTCAGAAGATAGCTTTCATATTATGACAGATGATGTCTCAAAAGATGAACTATTGGAACAGCTGATTGCTTCGATTGCAGCAGGTGAGGAAGCAGATTTTATAAATCGTATGCGAAGTCTCATTGACCAAAGGGAGGCGATGAGTTCGGTATTATTTAGCTCCCATATGGCTATTCCTCACCCAATACATGCTTTGTCAGATAAGCATCGTATAGCTGTGGGTTTAATTAGAAACGGAGGTCTGAGGTGGGATGAGCAGCATCCAGAGGTGAACTTGATTTTTCTAACCTCTATGTCTGTTTATGATAACGAAGGATTAGCTGAAATTGCTAGTCAATTAGTCGATATTGCTGAAAATAAGCATTTACAAGAAAAAATACTAGCTTGCCAAACATTTTTAGAATTTAAGCAGTTATTTTTACAGTTAGAAAAGGGAGAAGAGATATGACGAGAGTAGAAGAATTACAAATGATCTCTTTTGATATTATTTTGCATTCTGGCAGTTCTAGGACTCTAGTACATGAAGCGTTTGAGGCAATGCGAGAGGGACGCTATACGTTTGCAGAGCAAAAGTTAGAAGAAGCTAATCAAGAGATACTGCTAGCACATCATGCACAAACGGCATTGTTGCAGGATTATGCTAGCGGTCATAACGTACCGGTGGATGTGATTATGCTACATGCTCAGGACCATCTCATGACAACAATGACCCTAAGAGAAGTTGCTTTAGAAATGTTAGAACTTTACAAATATGTGAAGCCTTAGAAAGAGGTGTTTTAGATGATAAGACAAAAAGCACCTTCTTCTCAAAATACAGAATGGTTGGAAAAACACCAATTGTTCTCACGGTATTTATTGTTTCGCTATAGTATAGCTCTCTATTTCTTTGCTAATATATATTGGCTGTTGATGCAGGTTTATCGGACAAGTTATTATATGTGGGGGATTTTAGTTTTGTTGGGAGTATTTGTATTAGCCGCATTTGAGCAACTAAAACTTTATCATCAAAAGCTACCCCATCTAAAATGGACAAAGTGTGCTTTTGTGAGTCAGTTAGTTGTCAATAGTGTAATCCTTTTGATAAGTATGTCACAGTATCAGTATAGACTAGCTTTCCCCATCTTATCAACTCAACTAACAGGACGATTTTTCATCGTTTTCTTGCAACTAATGAGCTACTTTGTCATTAGTTATAATCTGGTGCGAATTCATCAGATTGCACATCATAAAGACCGTTTTTATCGTTATGTTCAATCTAGTTCTAGACAGTCATAAAGGTTGAGCATTATCTTTTCAGATATGATTGGAGGTGTCCGATATGGACGAATCAAAAGGCTTCTTTGCCCTCTTAGACAAATACCTCATGGGACCTATGGGGACAATTGCACAATTTAAGGTGGTGCGTGCCATAACAGCCGCAGGGATGGCAGCTGTTCCCTTTACCATTGTAGGTTCTATGTTTTTGGTGTTCTCTATTTTACCACAAGCTTTCTCATTCTGGCCGATTGTGAGTGATATTTTTGCAGCTTCTTTTGATAAATTTACAGCACTTTATATGGTGGCCAATTATGCTACTATGGGATCTTTATCTCTTTACTTTGTTTTGTCGTTAGCTTATGAATTGACAAAGATTTATGCAGATGAAGAGGAACTTGACCTTAATCCTTTAAATGGAGCACTTTTAGCCCTATTTGCTTTTATTATGACCGTACCACAGATTGTTTTTGAAGATGGTATAATGAAAGCGCTTAGCTCTCTTGAAGAAGGTGCTGTGATTGCAGATGGTTGGAGTATGGCCAACGGTGTAACACGTTTTGGAACAACAGGCATTTTTACAGCTATTATTATGGCAGTTGTAACTGTCTTAATCTATCGTTTATGTGTTAAACATAATTGGGTTATTAAGATGCCTGAATCTGTACCTGAAGGGGTATCGCGGGGATTTTCAGCTCTAATACCAGGTTTTGTCGTAGCTTTTGTTGTTATTGGTATCAATGGTTGTTTGGTAGCTTTTCATACTGATATTTTTCAAGTAGTCTCTATTCCTTTTAGTTTTGTCTCTCAATTAACCAATACATGGTTTGGTCTTGTCATTATTTATTTCATTACACAAGCACTTTGGATTGTTGGTATTCATGGCGCTAATATCGTATTTTCCATCATTAGTCCAATCGCTTTAGCCAATATGGTTGCTAATGCAGACGGTGCAGATTTTATAGTTGCAGGTGAATTCTCAAATATGTTTGTCATTGCAGGAGGTTCTGGGGCGACATTGGGACTTGTGATTTGGTGTGCTTTTCGTGCTAAGTCAAGTCAATTGAGTGCTATTGGAAAAGCAGCCGTTGTTCCAGGTATTTTCAACATCAATGAACCATTGATATTTGGATTACCTATTATTTATAATCCTGCGCTAGCCATTCCTTTTATGCTGGCACCTATTGTTTCTATGAGTATTTATTACCTAGCCATGAAATTAGAGTTAGTTAATGCCGTTATTGCTCAAGTTCCTTGGCCAACTCCTATCGGTATTGGCGCCTTCTTAGGAACAGCTGATTTACGTGCCATTGTATTAGCCTTTATTTGCTCGTTTGCTGCCTTCCTTATTTATTGGCCATTTATTCGTCGTTATGACTCCCAACTCTTAAAGGAAGAAAATTCATAAGAACTTATACCTATGATTAGCTAAGACTAGTCATAGGTTTTTTGATGTTTTCAATCTTACAAAACTGTAAGACAAGAGTTTGGTTTTGTAAGTGTCAGTCTGATGTGAAAAAGTTATACTAGAGGAGAAGGTATAGAACTAGCTTTTTAGTAAAGAAGTTTCTATCGGAAAACGCTTGCGTTTTTGTTTGTTTTATTGTACTATATAGATAAGTCAATAAATGCTATATTTTAGGAGGGTATCATGAGACAAAAAAGGAAAAAAACATGGAAGTTTTGGACTTCTCTTGCTTTAGGAGTTGCTCTAGTCGGTGGAGGGGCTTCTTATCTCTTTTTGAACCAATCATCATCTAAGGAAGCGCAAGCAGAGACTATACTAGTTCAAAAAGCAACGGAAGGCTCACTAGCTTCGTCAACATTGCTATCTGCAACAGTCGCTGCAGACAGCGAACAATACGTTTATTTCGATGCCACTAAGGGAGATTTAGAGAGTGTTCTAGTTAATGTTGGTGACCAAGTAGCCAGTGGGCAAGCTTTGGTTCAATATAAGAGTATAGACGCTCAGACAGCTTATGATGCTGCTGTGCGTAATATCAATAAAATTGATCGTCAGATTACAGAGTTAAAGACTAATGGCGTGATAAGCAGTGTACAGACGACAGATGGGAGCGACGACACAAGTGCGACTTACAATGCTCAACGCAGCTATAACGCTCAAATGAGTGATTTGCAAGATAGTCGTGCAACAGCAGTGGATGAGATGAATAAAGCCCTAGCTCAACTGAATGCCACTACCGTTTTAAGCAACATCGAAGGTACTGTTGTCGAGGTCAATCGTGATGTGTCAAAATCAGCAACAAGCACTGCGCAAACACTTGTTCATATTGTCGGAAATGGTAATCTACAAGTTAAGGGAGATTTGTCAGAGTATAACTTAGCCAATATCAGTGTTGGTCAGGAAGTGAAGATAAGCTCTAAAGTCTATCCTGACCAAACATGGACTGGCAAAATCAACTTCATCTCAGATTATCCTAAAGAAGAGCAAGCTAGCGCAGCTAATAATCAACAATCGGGCGCTAAATACCCTTTCAAAGCGGAAATCACAAGTGATATTGGTGCGCTTAAACAAGGCTTTTCAGTGAATGTTGAAGTCAATAGCCCTAATCAGTCCATCCTTGTCCCACTAGAGAGTGTTGTCACTGAAGGAGATAAGAATTATGTTTGGACGATTGATGACCAAGGTATGGCTAAAAAAGTAGAAGTGACTTTAGGAAATGCAGATGCCAAAAGTCAAGAAATCACGTCAGGCTTGAGCAAAAATACTCGCCTTATCACCAATCCATCTACTACATTGAAAGACGGTAAAGAGGTGACAGACTATGAAAACCTTGATTAGTTTAGAGCATATCCACAAAAGCTACCAAAATGGCGAGCAGACCCTAGATGTCTTAAAAGATATTAGCCTAGAAGTCAATGAAGGGGATTTTCTAGCCATTATGGGACCATCTGGCTCAGGAAAATCCACGCTCATGAATATTATCGGTATGCTAGATAGACCTAGTGAAGGTGCTTATTATCTGGATGGACAAGACGTGGCTAATCTGTCGGAAAAAAAGCTGGCTCGTGTCAGAAATCATCAGATTGGTTTTGTCTTTCAGCAGTTTTTCTTGCTGTCTAAGCTCAATGCCTTTCAAAATGTGGAATTGCCACTTATCTATGCTGGTGTGTCTCCTCTAAAGCGTAAACAACTTGCTGAGCAATTTCTTACTAAGGTCGAGTTAGAAAGCCGTATGCATCACTTACCGTCTGAACTATCTGGTGGTCAAAAACAACGTGTGGCGATTGCGCGTGCCTTGGTTAATAATCCGTCTATCATTCTAGCAGACGAGCCGACAGGGGCACTTGATAGTAAGACGGGGGCGCAGATTATGGAGCTTTTGACCGAACTTAATCAAGAAGGAAAAACCATTATCATGGTAACTCATGAACCTGAGATTGCTGACTATGCTAAGCGTGTCATCGTGATTCGTGATGGTGTTATCTCATCTGACCGACAGAAAGGAGAGTCACATGCAGAATATTAAATTTGCCCTAAACTCCATTATCGGTCATAAAATGCGTTCTTTTTTAACCATGCTAGGTATCATTATTGGAGTGGCTTCTGTTGTCGTAATTGTTGCTTTAGGGAGCGGTTTAGAGCAAGGTTTTACGAGTCTAGCAGGCTCAGATAGGCAAAATATGACCCTGACGTATTCGCCAACAAAAAGTCAAGATGGTGACGGGATTTTGAGCACAGAAGATTTAGAAGCCCAAGCTGAAAGCCAAGAAGTTGTGGACGGTACAGAGCCAACTATTCAAGAAGCTTGGCTTCAACAAATTGTCAAAGATGTTGATGGGATTGACTCTTACTATGCAACTAATAACTCGACAGCAACTGTCAGTGTCGGCTCACGAAAAGTGGATAATATCAATTTAACAGGTGTCAATGATACTTACTTTGCCGCTAAATCATACAAAGTGTTAGCAGGAAGGCTTTTGAATGAGAAAGATTACCGTTCTTTTTCAAGAGTGGTCTTACTAGACCAAAAGTTAGCAGAAACCTTATTTTCAAGTGCTGATAAAGCTTTAAATCAAATTATCACGATTGGGAGCAATAACTATCGTGTCGTAGGGGTTTATAGTGACCCTGACGCTGAAAAATTTGCCGCTTTTCTCTCAGGAAGTGGTAATGCTATCCTAGCTAATACTCAGCTGGCTGCAGAGCTTAATCTACCAGAAATTGCTAGTGTCACTGTTCACGCTAAAAGTCTTGATAATACTCTAGAAGCTGGTAGCGAGGCGGCACGTCGCTTGACGCAGCTCTCTAATGCTCAGGGGGAATATCAGGTTTTTGATACAGAAAGTCAGCTTGCACAAATCAGAAGTCAAATACTTGTCTTTCAACTTGTCTTTGGTGCTATTGCAGGGATTTCACTTTTAGTTGGTGGTATTGGGGTCATGAATATCATGTTGGTATCTGTGACAGAGCGTACCCGTGAAATCGGCTTACGAAAAGCTCTTGGTGCGACTCGTGCTAATATTTTAATGCAGTTTGTTATTGAGTCTATCGTTTTGACCTCTATTGGCGGTGCTATTGGGCTGACTATCGCTTATGTGATAGTAGCTTCTATTGGACATTCACTAGATGCCGTCTTTTTAGGACCGCCTGTCGTTACAATGACCTCAGCTCTAGGAAGCTTGCTCTTTTCAGCCTGTGTCGGTATCGTCTTTGGCTTTTTACCAGCCAATAAAGCTTCCAAATTAGACCCTATTGATGCGCTACGATATGAATAATCACTCATAACCCTTTGGTTTTACCAAAGGGTTATTTATATCTAGGCACTTCTATAAGCTTAAATCATATGTCTTTTTACCTGCTAGTGCTCAAGCGCATTATATGATATAATAAAGCTTTAAAATAATAGAAAGATTTGAGGGAAATTTTCCCAAAGAGGTATTAGTGTTATGTCTCAATCTTACATTACGGTTGTGGGAGCTGGATTAGCTGGTTCTGAAGCGGCTTATCAGATTGCTAAAAGAGGTATTCCTGTCAAATTGTACGAGATGCGTGGTCCAAAAGCGACTCCGCAACATAAGACCGATCAATTTGCAGAATTAGTCTGTTCCAACTCTCTAAGAGGTGACAGCTTGACCAACGCTGTGGGCTTGTTAAAAGAAGAAATGCGACGCTTAGATTCTATTATCATGCAAGCTGCTGAAAAGACGCGAGTTCCTGCAGGTGGTGCCTTAGCTGTTGACCGAGATACGTTTTCACAAATGGTGACAGATATTATCAGCAATCACCCTCTTATTGAGGTCCATAGAGAGGAAATCACAGAGATTCCTGATGATTCGATTACCATTATTGCTACTGGTCCTCTAACCAGCGACAGCTTGGCTCAAAAGATTCACGCTTTAAATGGTAGTGATGGTTTTTACTTTTATGATGCGGCAGCTCCGATTGTTGACAAGTCCAGCATTGACATGGACAAGGTCTATCTTAAATCCCGCTACGATAAAGGAGAAGCAGCATATTTGAACTGTCCTATGACTAAGGAGGAATTTTTAGCCTTTCATGAAGCGCTGATAACAGCAGAAGAAGCCCCTCTAAATAGTTTTGAAAAAGAGAAATATTTTGAAGGGTGCATGCCTATTGAGGTTATGGCAAAGCGTGGCGTTAAAACCATGCTATATGGTCCTATGAAACCGGTCGGGCTAGAATATCCAGATGATTACAAAGGGAAACGTGATGGCGATTTTAAGACACCTTACGCTGTCGTTCAACTTCGTCAAGATAATGCTGCTGGGTCTCTTTACAATATCGTTGGTTTTCAAACCCATCTCAAGTGGGGAGAACAAAAGCGTGTTTTTCAGATGATTCCTGGTTTAGAAAAGGCTGAGTTTGTCCGTTATGGTGTCATGCATCGCAATTCCTATATGGACTCGCCAAATCTCTTGACGCAGACGTTTGCTACCCGTCAAAATCCCAATCTCTTTTTCGCAGGACAGATGACTGGTGTGGAAGGCTATGTTGAGTCTGCTGCTAGTGGTTTAGTCGCTGGTATCAATGCTGTACGTCGATTTAAAGCAGAAGAAGAGCTTGTCTTTCCTCGTACAACAGCTATTGGAAGTCTCCCTTACTATATCACACATACTGAAAGTAAACATTTCCAACCAATGAATGTCAATTTTGGTATTATAAAAGAGTTGGATGGTCCACGTATCAGAGATAAAAAAGAGCGGTATGAAAAATTAGCAGAGCGCGCTTTGCGTGATTTAGAGCCTTATTGTTCAGTCTAAACGATAAATAACATTTTCTATGATTAGCTAGACGGCTAATCATAGATTTTTTATGAAAGCATAATATTACATAATTATATTTTTGTTATATATGACTCTTACAAAAATGTAAGAGTGCCCAGCTAAACTGTAAGTCAGAACACTTGCTAAATACGATATACTAGAGATGTTATTAAGTAAGGAACAAGGAGATAAGATATGTTATTAGATATCAATCATTTAGAAAAAATCTATCGAACACGTTTTTCAAAAGAAGAGACACGTGCCCTTCAGGATGTTAGCTTTAGCGTGGAAGAAGGGGAGTTTATTGCTATTATGGGAGAGTCGGGCTCTGGTAAGACAACTCTACTTAATATCTTAGCGACATTAGAAAAGCCTACAAAAGGCGCTGTCCGTTTAAATGGACAAGATATTACCCAAATCAAGGAGAGTCAATTAGCTAGCTTTCGCTTGCACAATTTAGGCTTTGTCTTTCAGGAGTTCAATCTCTTAGACAGTCTGTCAGTAAGAGATAACATTTTTTTGCCTCTTGTTTTAGATCGTAAATCACATCAGGAAATGGAAGCTAGACTGAGCCATTTAGCACCGCAACTGCATATTGAACAACTCCTCTCAAAGCGTCCATTTGAACTTTCTGGAGGTCAAAAACAGCGTGTCGCTATTGCTCGTAGCTTGATGACAGAGCCTAAGTTACTTTTAGCTGATGAACCGACAGCTGCACTTGACTATCGAAATTCTGAGGATTTATTGGGCTTATTTGAGGATATCAATACATTAGGGCAGACCATTTTAATGGTCACGCACTCAGCCAATGCCGCTAGCCATGCACGACGGGTTCTGTTTATTAAAGATGGACGTATTTTTCACCAGCTCTATCGAGGCAATAAAACGGCCAATGCTTTTAGTAAAGACATTTCACTGACCATGGCAGCCTTGCTAGGAGGTGAGTAGGATGTTCTACCTTAAATTAGCTTGGAATAATGTTAAGAAAAGCTTATCAACCTATGCCCCATTTTTATTAGCGAGCTTGCTACTATACTCTTTAACCTGCTCTACGCTTTTGATTTTATTAAATCCTTTAGCAGCTGATATGGGCGTAGGAACAACGCCTGTGGCGCTGGGTGTTGTCGTCCTTATCATCTTTTCTATTATCATGGAGCGCTATAGTTATCGTATTTTACTCAAACAGCGTAGTCGTGAATTTGGTTTATACAATATTTTAGGGATGACTAAAAAACAAGTAGCTATCATAGCGACGTATGAATTAGGACTTATCTTTATCGCTTTAAGCTTATTAGGAGCCCTCTTTAGCGCCGTCTTTGCAAAATTTATCTATCTTATTTTTGTCAATGTGACACACTATCATGACCTAAACTTGCAGCTAATTCCTCTGCCTTTTCTAATTAACACGGTCATTTTTGCAAGTATTTTTATCGTTTTATGGTTGACAGCGCTAGCTCATATCAAGCGTACATCACCTCTAGCGCTTTTCCGTCATAAGGAAAAAGGCGAAAAAGAACCACGAGGAAATGTTTTGATGGCTCTGCTTAGCGTCATCGCTATTGCAATTGCCTATTACTTATCCATCAGTGCAGACAGTCAAGGTGCTTTAGCAGTCGTTTACCGCTTCTTTATTGCAGTGTTATTAGTCATATTAGGGACGTATCTTTTCTATATTAGCTTTATGGCTTGGTACCTAAAGAGATTGCGTGCTAATAAAGCTTATTATTATCAACCAAATCATTTCATTTCTGTTTCTCAGATGATTTTTCGGATGAAGCAAAATGCTGCTGGATTAGCTAGTATTAGCCTACTATCTGTTATGGCTTTGGTCACAATTGGGACAACGGCCTCTTTATATAGTAATAGCCAAAATATGGCTAACCAGTTGTTTATCAAAAATACACAAGTTTCCTATTATCCAGATAGTCTAGAAAATGGTGACACGCCAGATGAGCTTTTCCAAAAAGAAGTCCTAGATAAGGTCGGCAAAACAAAAAACGATTCTATTAGATACAATTGGATGATGGCCCCCATTAGTTTGACTAAAGATGCCAAAGGAACATCTGTATCAGAAGATACATTTGCTAATTTGAATCCTAATACGGTTATGTTTCTTTATATTGTTACGCAAGATGAATTTAAACAACTAGGCAATAGTATTGAAACACTAAATGATAATCAAGCCTTACTTTGGGCACCTAAGAGAGCGCCGCAACTAGACTCGATTGACTTTTTTGGAACTAGGTATGACGTCATCTCTCATTTGACGCAAGCCACCTTCCCAAATGCTGTGAACACCATTGATGCTGGGATATTAGTATTAGCAAACCAAAAAGAAGTTGATAAGATTTATCAGTCCTATGTTGCCTATCAAGATCAAGGATATGGTGTGACGCGTGGGTATGAAGCCTTTATTGATTTAACATCATCTCAAGTAGCTCGTATTTCAGACGAAAAGGCCTCAGATAACCAAAAAGAGAAACAAGGAATTATAACGACTAGAGATGAGATGATGAGTAATCTCTATCAACTATTTGGTGGTTTACTCTTTACTGGATTCTTATTAGGCTTTAGCTTTTTATTGGGTATTGCTTTGATTATTTATTACAAGCAATATGCTGAAGGGCATGAAGACCAAAAAGCCTATCGCATTCTTCAAGAAGTTGGCATGAGCCAAAAGCAAGTCAAACAAACCATCAATTCCCAAGTCATTCTCTTTTTCTTTATGCCATTAGGCATTGCGACTTTGCACTATATCTTTGCTCTTCCATCGCTAAAAGAGATGCTTTTGTTGTTTGGTGTTACAGATAGTGGTTTGGTGTATATTGTATCAGCTGTCACCGTAGCCGTTATTAGTTTGATTTACTATTTTATCTATCGCTTTACTAGTCGTGTTTATTACACCATTATCGAACGTTAAAAACAGCTCCTAGGGGCTGTTTTTCTTGCTTAAAAATAGAGCTTTAAATAATGCTTTATGCTAAAATAGAGACTAGGAGGAAGTTATGACAAGTCGTATTTTCATTGTCGAAGATGATGTAACTATTTTAAATTTATTAAAACAACATTTAAAACAGAGCTATGAAGTAGGCAGTGTATGCAATTTTAGAGATGTCGCCAGAGAAGTCGAAGCCTTTGAAGCTGACTTGGTCCTGATGGACATTACCCTGCCTTATTACAATGGGTTTTATTGGACAACACAATTACGCCAACGACTATCTGTGCCTATTATTTTCATCTCATCCAGTGATGATGAGATGGACATGGTTATGGCACTGAATATGGGAGGTGATGATTTTATTTCAAAACCCTTCTCTCTCCCTATTCTAGAAGCTAAAATCAATGCTTTTTTAAGACGTGCTCAACAATTCTCCAGAGACGATAACTATCAGTTAGATGAATTCAGTCTGAGCCGCGACGGCGTATTGACAAATGCCAACAAGCAAGAAGTGACTTTGTCTCCTACTGAACTTAAGATTTTAGTGGTCTTATTTGAGCGAGTCAATCAGCTTGTGTTAAAGGAAGATTTGCTCGAAAGGTTATGGGAAAATGAGAGTTTTATTGATGCTAACACCCTCAATGTTAATATGACACGGCTACGCAAAAAAGTGGCTCAAATCGGTTTTACAAGGATTCATACAGTTAGAGGGGCGGGGTATATTTTAAAATGATATTAGCTTATCTGAAAGAATATGTAGTTTGGTATAGTCTTTATGCACTGATGTATCTATTATTTTTACTCAACTTTATTCTGTATCATTTGCCTATGGCTTATTTTCTAAATAGCCTCGCTCTTAACCTTGTTGTTTTAGCTATTGTGAGTGCCTGGCGTTACTATCATTTTCGTCAAAAATACCTAGCGGTAACTTACTTTCAAGAAAGCACAGATTTAGAAGAACTGGATTCTCCTAGCGATTTACTTTACCGTAAGGCTCTACTTGCTGTGGAGACCAAAGCTAGCCAGCAACTCTCAGAGATGAACTCTAAAGAGCAGAAACTCAAAAACATCATTAAGATGTGGTCACATCAAATGAAGATTCCCATTGCTGCTATATCACTCATGGTGCAGACCAATACCATCTCTTCTCAAGATCTGAGACAACAACTTATTCGGCTAGAACATTATTTGGATAATTTGTTGAATTATATCAAATTTAATCAACATCAAGACGATTTTCGTTTTGAGATGGTGTCTTTGCGTCAGTGTAGTGTAGAAGTGGTCAAAAAATACCGTGTCCTATGTTTAGCTAAACAAATTTCAGTGACAATTGATGGGGATAGCTGGGTTAAGACTGATAAGAAATGGTTGAGCTTTGCTCTATCTCAATTATTGGACAATAGCATTAAGTATTCTCCCAATAATAGCCAGATTACGATAACTATTCGTGATAAGCGGATCACTATATCTGATAATGGTATTGGCATACTAGAAGAAGATATCCCCCGTTTGTTTGACGAGGGATTCACAGGATATAATGGTCATGAGGATAAAAAAGCTACAGGGCTAGGACTTTACATGACTAAGCAGGTATTGGATAGCTTACATTTTACTATTCATGTCGATAGTCAGGTGAATAAAGGGACACAGATCACTATAAGCCACCATTAACTACATTAATATAATTATGTAAACAATTTAGAGTTTATCTAGAGCATTTTTCTGCTCATCGTTGACAATATGAGTATAGAGGTCTGTCACTTGAGTAGAAGCGTGTCCTAATTGGTGACTGACCAAAACTTGAGATTTGGTTTGGTCGTATAGCCGTGTTGCAAGAGTATGTCTGAGTTTGTGGGGGGTCACACGCACTTTAAACCCTTGCGAGTATTTAGCTACTAACTTTTCAACGCTAGAAGCATCAATGCGATTAGGGACACCTCTATATTCTGATAAAAACAGCGCAATATCTGTCTTTTCTGCCTTATAGCGCTGTTGACGAATCGCAAGATAATGTTCAAGATAGGGTTTAGCAAAGGTTGCGATATTGACACTATCTTGTTTTCCACCTTTACGCGTGACATCGACCACCATCATATTGATGTTTAGATCAGCTAGGTTGAGATTGACAGCTTCAGAGAGACGAAGCCCAGAAGCGAGCAGTAGAGCGATAATAGCTAAATCACGTTCTTTATTTTTGATGAAGAAGGAGTGGGCGCGTTTGGATAAGGTTTGTGCATATTGCTGCTCGATATAATCTAAAAATGCTTTGGTTTCATCACCTAAAAATAACTTTTGTTTAATATGTTCAGCTCTAGCTGCAAGTGTTTCGCGCTTTTTTTGAGTAGCCACTTTTTTTATGACATTACGATAGAAGTAGGGCTCACCATTGGCATCCTCGACCTCTTCCGTTAAGTATTTAAAAAGGCTGGATAAAGCAGATAGCGTGCGGTTGATAGTCGTTTGGGAGACCCCTTTTTGGGTATGATTGGCATTTAATAGGGGGCGTTCACGCAAATAACGGATAAAGGCTTCCAAGTCTTTTTTTGATAATTGTTCGAGTGTTTCTAAGTCAATGTCAGCAATTTTTTGACATTTTGCAATATCTGAGATGATCAGCCATTCAAAAAAACGTCTATATTCTTTAAGATATTCATATAAAGTTGTAAAACTATACGGTACCGTTAATTTGGATTGGTAATAATCCAAGACATACCATGGCATGAGTGTTTTTAGTTCCTCGATTTTTTCTAGTAATAAATCACGTCGCATAAAAATTTTCCTTAATTAATTATAAGTTATCTTAAAGTAGTATATCACAAGCTCACTTAATTTTCAAGAAAATTACAGTTTTTCGGAAAGATATGGTGAGGAAAAATTAACCTTCCTTTATCTGATTAGGTAATATACATTTTAGATTAGTTATTATTAGCAATAACTCTTAGGAAAACTAATTCTTCTAGTCAATCCTTCTTTTTTATGGTATTATTTTTAATAAGAAAGTTTTATGGAAAGGTGCTAGATAAGCCGATGACTACAGATTGTGAATTGATTGTGATGTTAACACATAATGACTGCACCGTCAGCGATGCCTATGCTATATTTGAGACTTGTCGTCATACGAAAGCTAAGTTTTGGGGATTTAAGGAAAAACCACTGCCGTTATCTGAGATGAAACGACTTTATGCTTATATGAAAAACTGTGGTAAGACAACTTTTTTAGAGGTCGTTGCTTATACGGAATCGGAATGCTTAAAGGGTGCTCAAATGGCGCTTGAGTGTGGTGTTGATATTCTTATGGGAACTGTTTTCTTTGATTCTGTCAATGATTTTTGTAAGCAACATCATCTTAAATACATGCCTTTTGTAGGTAAGATTACGGGTCGTCCTTCAATATTAGAGGGAGATATGGATGAGATGATTAGAGAGGCTAAGTCCTATCTTGACAAGGGTGTTTATGGATTTGATCTACTTGGTTATCGTTATACAGGTGACGCTAGCTTATTAAATAAACGCTTTGTGGCTGAAGTCTCTGCTCCTGTTTGTCTTGCTGGTAGCATCGATAGTTATCAGCGTCTCGATGAAGTGTGTGAAGCAAATCCTTGGGCGTTCACAATTGGTAGTGCTTTCTTTGAGAATTGTTTTGGAGATACTTTTGCAGAGCAGATTGATAAAGTCTGTGATTATCTTGACGCTAAAAACGACTGATACTAATATCAGTCGTTTTTATGTTTAACGGATAAGCTCACTAGGAATTTGACTATAATCAAACATAACCTCAGAGTGATTGTCCAACACGAGTGTTTTAGCTAGGACTTCTCCACTTTCTTTGTCTAGTTGCTCACGGTAAATCTTGGATAATCGAAAATATTTCTCCCCTTTTTTAGTGAAATGGTGGTCCTCTTCAACCAATCGATAGGACCAAGGATACGCTTTTTCACTGCGCAACTCCCCGTACAAGGTTTCATTTTCACACCAGATATGCAATTGTACTACTTGGTCAGTAGGATTTTTAAAGCGATAATCCGCATAGTTATAACCAACAGACGTCCCTGTTGCAAAAGGGATACGCTTTGGACCATCGGGAGCAAGGGCATCCGAATGACTATGGAATTCGACAACCTCCATAGGGCTATGTAGGATAAGAAGGTGTAGAGTGTTTGCTAAGTTGCAAAGTCCTCCTCCTATTCCTGCTGTCAGTTGGTCTCCCACAATAACACGCCCATCTTTATAACCATTTTTAGCTGAAATTTTTCCGACCATCTTCCAAAAAGAAAAGGTCTCTCCTGGTTTTATGAGAATACGGTTAAATTTACGAGAAGCAATATCAATATTGAGTGCTTTGTTGTATTGGAGTTTGGGGTCTATGCCTTTACCGGTTTTGATGAGGGCAGACTGAGAGCTTGAGATAACTGCTGGTAATAAGGTCTCCTGAAATGTTTGCGCAAAGGCATCTTTACTTTTAGCATTTTGAAGATGTCTCTTAAAAATTTCTTTTTGAGTTGAAATGTTATAACAAACTGGATGAATATCACAAAATAAGATTTCTTTTTTTAAAAACTTGACCACATTACCAATAACCATAAAACTCTCTTCTCCTTTTAATTGCTATAAGATTGTCTTGAAAATAAGCGATGAATGGCTAGAATAAGCTTTTCCAGTTGCCTTTTTTTACCTAGCTTTGTCTCGTTTTCTTGAGGCATAAATTGGACCATGATATTATCCAGTCCAGCTCGGTTAGCTCCTAAGATGTCTGTGAAGATCTGGTCGCCGACAACAACTACTTCCTTAGGACTTACCTGCAATTGCTTAACTGCCTTGTGGTAGGCTGCTGGATTGGGTTTGTCAGCTAGGGGGATGTAAGGCAGGGGACGTGTACGTGTAAAGTGCCTGATACGCTCGTCTGAATTATTAGAGAGTAAGAATAAAGAAAATCCTATCTCTACAAGCTGGTCAAATAGCCGCTCGACTTCAGGTGTGATATCACGACCATGGGGGACTAAGGTTGCATCAATGTCAAAGATAATAGCACGATACCCTTTTTGGTACAATTGCTGATAATCAATGTCGAACACGCTCTTGGCGTATGTTTGAGGGAAAATATGTTTAATCATTTACGAATCCCTTTTATTTTCGTTTTTTCTTGGCTTTTTTCATCTTTTTAGCCATACGTTTCATAGCTTGTTTAGTGGCAAATTCGCCCACTTTTCCTTTCAAGCCACCGCCAAAGAGTTGACTCATATCCACATCAGCACCAAGAGCCGACATATCAGGCATACCGTTTGCTCCCATCATACCATCTAGAGCTGACATATCCATACCATTTGGCATATTTTTAGGGAGATTGTTGGGATTAAGTCCCATTTGTTTCATCATTTTGGACATATCACCAGACATGACCCCTTGCATCATTTGTTTGGCTTGGTTAAAATCTTTGATAAATTTATTGACTTCAACAAAGCTATTGCCAGAACCAGCAGCAATACGGCGACGGCGACTTGGGTTTAAAAGGTCTGGATTTTCGCGCTCTTGCGGTGTCATAGAGGAGACAATGGCACGTTTTCGAGCAATTTCACGCTCATCTACTTTGACATTTTTCAAGGCAGGATTGTTTGCCATCCCAGGAAGCATTTTGAGTAAATCCTCCATAGGCCCCATATTTTGAACTTGGTCTAGCTGCTCAATGAAATCGTTGAAGTCAAAGGTGTTTTCACGCATCTTTTCAGCCAGTTCCAAGGATTTTTGCTCATCATACTCTGCAGAAGCTTTTTCGATAAGCGTCAATAAATCTCCCATACCAAGGATACGACTAGCCATACGATCAGGGTGGAAGGTTTCAATATCTGTAATTTTTTCACCAGTCCCTGTGAACTTAATCGGTTTTCCAGTGATTTCACGAATAGAAAGAGCCGCACCGCCACGTGTATCCCCATCAATTTTAGTTAAGACTACCCCAGTGATATCCAGTTGTTGGTTAAAGGAATCAGCGACATTGGCAGCTTCCTGACCGATCATACTATCAACTACAAGCAAAATCTCATTTGGCTGCGCTAGTTCCCTAACATCTTGAAGCTCCTGCATTAAGGCTTCATCAATTTGAAGACGACCTGCGGTATCAATGATGACATAGTCATTACGATTTTCTTTAGCTTTAGCTAACCCATTTGCCACAATCTCAACAGCAGAATGCTCTGTCCCCATATCAAAGACAGGAACATCAATTTGTTGACCTAGCGTTTTTAGCTGGTCAATGGCTGCTGGACGATAGATATCTGCAGCAATCATCAAAGGACGTGCGTTCTCCTCTTTGATAAGTTTGTTAGCTAACTTACCAGCAAAAGTGGTTTTACCAGCCCCCTGCAAGCCGACCATCATGATAATGGTCGGAATTTTAGATGATTTAGCAATATCTGCTGTCTCAGAACCTAAAATATCAGTCAGCTCTTCATTGACGATTTTGACGATTTGTTGGGTAGAGTCTAGCGTATCAATAATCTCATGCCCTACTGCTCGTTGACGGACGCGCTTGATAAATGTCTTGACAACAGGTAAGGCAACGTCTGCTTCAAGTAACGCCAGACGGATTTCCTTGGTTACATCTTGGACATCTTTTTCTGAGAGTTTTTTCTTCCCACGAATATTTTTAAAGACACCTTGTAGGCGTTCGGTTAAACTTTCAAAAGCCATGTTAATCTTTGTCTCCTTTAATCTCTATTGTCGATACGGCTAAGTAGTTGGATTTTTTCTTGTAGATAGCTATCATCAGGGTACTTTTCCAAGATAGCATCAAAAATCTGACCACGAACGATATAATCTGAATACATGTGAAGCTTCATTTCATAGCTTTCTAAGATTTTTTCGGTTCGTTTGATGTTATCATAAACAGCTTGACGGCTGACCTGATATTCTTCTGCGATTTCTGCTAAGCTATAATCATCAGCGTAGTAAAGCTCGATATAGTTCATCTGCTTATCAGTCAACAGCGCAGCATAGCATTCAAATAGCGCATTCATACGATTGGTTTTTTCTATTTCCATACCCATTATTATAGCAAAAATAAGCGTTCTTTTATAGCGTTTATCGCTAAAAAGCATTCTATTAGACGTCTTTTTAGTGATTTTCTAAATAAAATTCAAAACGTTCACCGACGTATTGGCTATGAACGTACTCAAAAGGTGTCCCATCTGTCAGATAAGAAATCTGAACAAGCGTCAACATGGCATTGCCGCGCTTGGTATTAAGGACGTCAGCGATGTATTCAGAGGCAGGTCGTGCTGAGATAATTTGACTGCTCTTACCTATCTCATAGCCGTGATGACGGAGTGTGTCAAAAAAACGTTCGGTAATGGCTTGCTTGTCAAATCCTTTAATCAATTCTTCTGGGATAGAGGCGACTTCATAAACCAAGGGAAGACCATCAGCATAGCGGACACGCTCCATTTGTATCACATGCGCCTTATCATCAGATAATTGTAATTTATCACGCTCAGTCTTATCAGCTAGTTTACGTTTGTAAGATAAGAGCTTTGTTGACGGATTCTTGCCTTGTCCTTTGATGATATCTGTAAAACTTGTTGTTCCAGACATTTTTTCTTGCACACGTTTTCGTGCAACAAAAGTCCCACTTCCGATACGGCGCTCTAAAATGCCTTCATCTACCAATAAAGCGATAGCTTGGCGTAACGTCATGCGACTAACTTGAAAAGCATCTGCTAAATCTCTCTCGCTTGGTAGCCGCTCTCCAATCTGCCAAATATTGTTTTCAATGTCTTTTTTTATATGGTCATGTATCCTGATATAAGCTGGTGTCATAGGCTCTCCTTTTTGACTAGTCGTACTAGCTACTCTCTTTATTTTACCATTTTTTAGCTAGGAAAAAAATATGCCTAGCTACTGTTATTTCTTCTAAATTATGCTAAAATAGAGTAAACTGTTAGGAGACTAACATTATAGAAAGGAAACACATGACTGACAACGCTAAACATTTGAATGATGTTCAAAAAATTATCGTTCTAGACTACGGCAGCCAGTACAACCAACTTATTGCACGTCGTATTCGTGAGTTTGGAGTATTTTCAGAGCTGAAAAGCCATAAGATCACAGCCCAAGAGGTCAAAGACATCAATCCTATTGGTATCGTCCTCTCAGGTGGTCCTAACTCAGTCTATGCTGACAATGCCTTTGGTATTGATGAAGCGATTTTTGATTTAGGTATTCCTGTGCTTGGTATTTGCTATGGTATGCAGCTATTGACCAATAAGCTAGGAGGAAAAGTCCTTCCCGCTTCTGAAGCAGGAAATAGTGAGTACGGCCAATCTACCTTGCGCTTAAAGAGCGATTCTCAACTTTTTAGTGGGACACCTAAAGAGCAAATCGTCTTGATGAGTCACGGAGATGCTGTCACTGAAATTCCAGAAAACTTCCACCTTGTTGGGGATTCTCTAGATTGTCCATTTGCAGCTATTGAAAATCCAGAAAAACATATTTATGGTATCCAATTCCATCCGGAAGTACGTCATTCTGAGTTTGGTAATGATATTTTACGTAATTTTGCGTTTAAGATTTGTCACGCTAAAGGTGACTGGTCAATGGAGAACTTCATTGAAATGCAAATTGCTGATATTCGTGAAAAAGTGGGTGATCGTAAGGTTCTCCTTGGTCTGTCTGGTGGCGTTGATTCTTCTGTTGTAGGTGTCTTGCTCCAGAGAGCTATTGGGGATCAATTGACCTCTATCTTTGTTGACCATGGGCTTTTACGTAAAGGTGAAGGCGATCAAGTCATGAATATGTTAGGTGGTAAGTTTGGCTTAAATATTATTCGTGTCGATGCCTCAAAACGCTTCCTTGATCTCCTTGCTGGTGTCGAGGACCCTGAGAAGAAACGTAAAATCATCGGAAACGAATTTGTCTATGTTTTTGACGATGAAGCAAGCAAGCTAAAAGGTGTTGATTTCCTTGCACAAGGAACACTCTATACAGATGTGATTGAATCAGGTACAGAAACCGCTCAAACCATTAAGTCACACCACAATGTTGGTGGACTGCCAGAAGATATGCAATTTGAGCTTATTGAGCCACTCAATACACTCTTTAAAGACGAAGTGCGTGCCCTTGGTACTGCTTTAGGGATGCCTGATGAAGTTGTTTGGCGTCAACCATTCCCTGGTCCAGGTCTTGCCATTCGTGTTATGGGAGAAATTACTCCTGAAAAATTAGAAACTGTCCGTGAATCAGATGCTATTTTACGTGAAGAAATCGCTAAGGCTGGGCTAGAGCGTGATATTTGGCAATATTTCACTGTTAATACCAATGTTCGCTCAGTAGGTGTTATGGGGGACGGACGTACCTATGATTACACCATTGCTGTACGCGCCATTACTTCTATTGATGGTATGACTGCAGACTTTGCACGCATCCCATGGGATGTACTTCAAAAGATTTCTGTCCGTATCGTCAATGAAGTCAAACACGTCAATCGCGTCGTCTATGATATCACTAGTAAACCACCAGCAACAGTTGAGTGGGAATAGAATAAGTTACTCAAAAACCGCATGAAATCAAAGTTTTTGAACTGCACCCCAAAAGTTAGACATAAAATCTAACAATTGGGGTGCTTTTCTTA
>NZ_JBLBUC010000022.1:0-27553 GCF_047290665.1 Streptococcus lishijunsis
TTCTTTAGTGTAGAACACTTTATAAATATTGTCTAGTTTAGTGTAACCGATTCAAGGCTGAGTATAGGAGTGTTTTGTGGAATTATGTGGCAATAACAGCTTGTGGCATAAGTGGCTTAATAGCTTATATAGCGATACTATTAGTTAAGGTTTATAATTTAATCATGTAAAGAAGAACTGCCACAATAGATATTAAAATCTGAAGACAAGGTAATCTTCTGACCAGTCCTTGAAGTAAAGGTTATTTAACAAAGTGAAGTCAGCCTTATCTATTCAGCTCTATTACTATGCTGATAAGGATAAGCAAGGCAAGATTACAACTGATGGGAAGACTATTAAGGAGGCGTTAAATGACTCAAAAAACTAAGCTCAGTAAGTGGGCAGAAACAGCTTTCAAACGTGACAATGAATTGTGGCGTGCGAAAACAACTGAAGGAATGGTTGTCTTAGGCAAACTTCCTAACGGTATTTTTACCTTACTGCGTTTTAATGATGAAGGTGGACGCCTAACTCATATTTCAGAAAGTGAAGCTTTGTGGCTAACGCTGGAGTTAGCTCCAGAAAAGATGGATTGTATCTAGGAGGAAAATATGGAACAAAAATATTACGCTGTGTTGATACAAATAAATATTGGAAAAAGTGTGTGGCTAGTACCTCAAGAAAACGGGAATTTAGCTTGGTCAGATGAAATTAGCGGTACTAGAGTTTTTGATAGTTATGAAGAAGCTAAGAAAACTGTTGAAAATCATTTTCTAGAAGATTTTGGTTTTATGGGTTCTTATAAAATCATTGAGTTTACTTATCAAGAATTGATGGATTTTGAAATATTAACTGATGACTAAATAGTCCAAAATGTCTTCATAACTCACGTCGGGATTGATATACTGCTTAGATCTGTGTTTACGAAATTTACCAAAGTAAAATAGCTTTAGTGGTTGTTTATCCCTTGAAGCTTTTTCTAACGTTTTGAGTTTTCCTTTGACTCCGTGATGTTCAGCGAGGCTTTTATTAATTGTAATAGACGGGCAATTAGTAACTTCATCTATTGTACATTTGCTGTTAAATCTAACTAAAAAATAGCTCTTTTCAGGTTGCTGTTTATAATCAAAATATTTTACTGTAGCAGTGTCATAATAGATGTGAATGTCCTCTAAATTAATTCCTCTTTGGTCAGCTTCTGCTAGATTGACAAAGTACCGTTCTAATTGAATTTCTTGTTTATTTTTAGAGTAGAATGTATATTTTTCGCCTGATTGGTACTCTAAAAAATAGCGAATAAGGGTACTAAGTTGCTTGATATGACTCCGAAAGGTTTTGTTATCAACGGTAGAAGATGAATGAGAGTATTGATATGCAACCTTGGTATCACCTGTTTTAGATGACGGGGCGCTCTCATTCTTTTGTTTAGGTTTAGCGACAATAGCTAGCGCTCCTTTAACAAGATCTAGATCAATAATAAGTTTATTTTTCTCACGAGAAAAAGAGCCGTGGTTTTCTGATATTACATCTTGTTCTCTTTGATGATAATGTTCAATCATGCGTTGACAATTATCAGGATCGTGTTTTTGATTACGTGCTCCAGGAGTAAAATAAGGTGTTTTGTTAAAATCTGGATTATTGAAATTTGCCAAGGTCAATTTGAAGAGACATTTTTCACTACATTGAAACTTTTTCGCATCGGTCAAACGATTAAATGAACCAACTGGAGAACAAGATAAATCATAGGCTTCTTTAGCGGACAAATCGGTTGATAATTCTAGACTGTAAGCTGACGGAAAACTCATAGGGCAATTCCTCACGATTATATTTTTCTATATTTTATCATGAATTGAAAAGGATGTGTTATTTTGATTGCATTCTACAAATGAAAGGAGAAGATCTATTGGATTTATCAAAACTAAGTCCCTTTAAGAGGGCAAACAAATCTTTAAGTAGGGCTGAAAAGGAGCGCAGAGCTCGTCTCAAACGTTCTATTAAAGCTTCTACACAAAATACTATCGCTTACACCAGTCTCTTTGAGAATGGGCTTATGCATATTGCTAAGGATGAATGGTCACGAACCTACAAATTAGGAGATGTGGCTTATAGTTCAGCCCATCAAGACGAGAAGATAGACGTTATTGAAACGACTGCTGATGCGCTTAATGCTTTGAATGCGGGTAATACCTTTCAGCTTTTGATTTTAAACCGTCGCATCCAAGGTAACGCTATTGAGACGATTAAATATGATGACGTGGGTGATGGCTTTGATGACTTTCGTCAAGAATACAATGATATGATTGATGAGCGTTTTTCTTACGATGCTAAAAATTTCAGGGTAGAAAAATACATCACTTTAACGACTGATGCAGACGATAGAGGTATTGCTGAAGGGGCACTTCATGAATTGGGCAACACCCTTGAAAACCAGTATGCTCAAATGGGTATTGGCTTTGAGGAGTTATCAGGCAAGGAACGGCTCGACATTTTGGTTTACCTGCTTCAAGATAAGCCAAAGCTAGCTTATGACTATAAAGATATTGCCTTATCTGAGCTTCACTCTAAAGACTTTATTGCTCCGAACAGGATTCATTTTCTCGAGAACCGTTTTCGCATTAACGACAAGCTAGCTAAGGTTATGTTTGCTAGGGATTATCCTACTTTTTTAACAGATCGGCTGATTAAAAACTTGACGGATATCGGTATTGAGCTAGCTATTAGCGTTCAAGCAGAGCCTTACGAAACATCTTCTTTCGTCAAAAAAATCAATAATGCTGATACAACCATTAAAGCAGAGATGGTTAAGGCGCAACGAAAAGGCGCAGGAGAAGGGATTTCAAACGATTTAGCAGTCTCTGGTCGTGCTAGAGAGATTTCAGAGTCCACAAGACGCTGGCGTGAAGAGATTGACGACAACGATCAAAAGGCATTCTCAGGAGTTATTCTCGTTTATTTTAAAGCCGAAGACGAAGAAGCGCTAGCTCGAGCGACGTCTAAAATTCAAACGGCTTCTAGGCAAGTCGGGGTTGACTTTGAAGAGTGTTATTACTATCAAGAAGAGGGGCTTAATACCATATTGCCACTTGGGCACATTCATCTTAATGCTAAACGTCGGTTTGTCCGTGATGTCACAACAGCTAATTTAGCGACACAGATTCCTTTCACAAATGTCGACCTGCAGTCTGATAGTAGTACAGCTATCTATTACGGTCAAAATCAGTTGACTAATAATATCATTACAGTTGACCGTAAAGCCGATCTTAATACAGGCTCTGGCGTGGTGCTTGGCTCGTCTGGTTCAGGGAAGTCTGTTACAGTCAAAAGTTTAGAGATTATCCCGTCGCTGTTGAGGTATGTCAATGATCGTGTTATTATCGTCGATCCTGAGGACGAATACTCTGATATTGGTCGAGCTTTCAATGCTCAGCTTATTGACATCTTTATTGGCTCACAAACCCATCTCAATCTTCTAGATTTACCTGATATGGAAAAGTTAAGGAAGATGAAGGATGGTGAGGACATTGATCCGATCGGTGATAAGTCAAACCTGCTTATGGGTCTGTTTGAGTCTATTTTAGCGGATGTGGGCGATGTTCAGTACACTATCATCGATCGTGTTACTCGTGAGACCTATAAACGTTTTGAAGATAAAGATAGGATGCCTACCCTTAAAGATTGGCACGATGTGCTAGAAGAACAAGAAGAGCAAGAAGCCAAAGAATTGGCTTTGAAATCAGAAATCTATGCGAAAGGCTCACAGAATATCTTTGCCCATCAAACCAACGTGGACATCAATGATCGTTTTGTCATTTTTAATCTGAAGCGTTTGACAGGGAAATTGAAACCTTTTGCCATGATGGTTATCCAAGATTACATCTGGAATCAGGTTGTCGAAGCGCAAGGTAATCATACTATTCGTATTTATTTTGATGAGGTACAGCTCTTTTTCAAAGACCAAGCGCAAGCCATCTTCTTTACTGAATTATATTCTCGTATTCGTAAGTATGGCTCAGTACCTACTGCTATCACACAGAATATTGAAACCCTTATGAGTAAAGAAGAAGGGCGTAAGCTAGTCTCAAATAGTGAGTTTATGATTTTACTAAAACATAAAAAATCAGACCTAGATGCCCTAGCACAAGCCTTGACCTTGACGGCTACTCTAGAGCGTTACATCGCTAAACCAAAAGCTAAAGGAACAGGTCTTATCGTTGCTGGTGATGTGGTCGTCCCATTTGAAAATCCAATCCCAAGACACACTAAACTCTTTGAGTTAGTGGCTACGGATGCTTAGGGTTTAGAAGGAGAGTTTATGCGAGTAATAAAAGACATGAAACGAATAGAACAGCCAGACTTAGCTTTATTACAAGCAAAAGGTATTAAAAAGCCTTATCAGGATAGTCTTGTTGTTGACAGTTTGATGAGTCGAAGTCAAAAGAGTCTATCTTATGAGGCAGACAGCCATATCTCTTATCAAGAAGAGATAAATCATCAACTCAGTTTTGCAGTCTATCCTTTTGGTATAGAAAGCCATTATCACTATCCACTAGGGTTTATTATGAGGACTAAAGTCAGGAGGTGAGTGAGTGTCTAGACAGACTAGAAAAGAGGTTAAGGAAACCAAAAAAGCTTATCGCAGAGCTAGTCGAGAGGTCAAAGCAATCTCGGATAAATACAAGCGAGCCGACCGAACGGAACAGCGTTTATTAAAACCACAAACTGAAGCTGAAAAACGTTACTTAGGACAAAAACGAAAAGTCAGAAAAGAGGTAGCTGACAAAGAATTAGCCCCTCTTAGAAAAAAGCGACAGGAAGCTAAGAAAGCTAAAGCTCAAGCGGTGGCTAGAAATGGAGGTAGTCTTCCTCAAAAGACCCTGCGAAGTGTCCATCATTCAGCTTCTGGAATGATGGAGTCCGCCTTTAGAGATAACGATACACTTGATGATATCGTTACAGCGAGACAAAAGATTAGACGTACTCATGCTGAGCTTCGTGGCGCTAAAAAAGCAGGGTCACTGACTTATAAAGTGGGAAGAGCTGGAACAAAAGGCACGTATAATCTAGCTAACCGCACTTATAATTTGACTCGTGGTAGGGGCTTTACGAGAACCCCTAAAGCACAACGTTTAGAAACTAAGGTCAAGAACCGCTTTGATCGCATCCGAGAGCGCCTGCGGTTAAATAAAGTCAAAGTTAAAACGGCTAAGTTTAGACGAGTGACAGGTAAGCTCTTAAAACCTGTCACAACCGTTTTAAAAAATCCCTTATCGTTAAAAGCCTACCTGATTGTTTTTGGTGGCTTTTTTATTATAGCTCTTTTAGGGGCTATCATGGGAGGCGGCTCTTCTACAGTTGCTCAAAATGAGTTTGATTTGACGGCTTCGTGGACGCACCTCTCAAAGCTTGACCGTGAAAAGTCGAACGACGAGGTGGACTACTGGACAGATATTGACTCTGTCATGATGTATATGGGTTATCGTTATGAAGATTACAAACTAGATAAACCCTATAATCTCAAAAACAAGAGTCCTTATGAGCCGTCACGGTCTTATCGGGATTTGCTGACGACCATTTGGGAAGGCATGAACGCTGATAAGGATAATCTCAAAACGATGGCAGACCTCTATAAAAGTCATAAAAGCCAGTATATCAAGTTATCCGAAAAAGACCAGAAAGAGTATGAAGAAATCCTCGAGCAGGCTCAGGAAGTGGGCTATTATATCAATTATAATGAGTTAGACAGCCCTTTTAATAATGAGTCTGATGATGAGGTAGTTCCCACGGTCACAATCACTAAGCGTTACGGCTATGTCTCTAAAGATGAGCTTTATCAAGGCTCTGTCTTACAGGCAAATAAAAGGGACACGCTTTATGCTGTAATGGCAGGCAAGGTCACGGTTACAGCTGACAATGATGTCATTATCAAGAGTAAAGAGGCTGAGTTTACCTATAAAAAAGTCTCTAACCCAAGGGTTAAAACAGGCGATAAGGTTAGCGCTGGCTCTGAAATTGGATCAGTAGCTTCGTCAGATGGTTTAGAAGTTTACTTCAAGAAGCTTAAAGACAAAAAGAAGAAAGAATGGGTATTCGTCAATGTTGGTTTTTATTTGCCAAAGGCGGTTTATACTCAAACAACGTCTGTGCTCTCTGATATCGATATGGAAGGTGATTTACCCTCACGAGTGGTCTCTGCTTATCAGAAACTGAAGAAGCTAAACGATAAGGTCACTTTAAATGGTGTTTCTGCCATGTTTGGAAACTTTGTGACAGAGTCCAATCTCACAGCTAAACGAGCCGAAGGAGACTACTTAAGTCCCCCTATCGGAGCTTCCGATGCCTCGTGGGACGACGAGGCTTGGCTCAATATCGGCGGACCTGCCATCTACAATGGGCGCTTTCCAAATATTCTAAGACGTGGTCTTGGATTGGGGCAATGGACGGATACAGGAGACGGTGCGGTTCGTCATACCCTTTTACGAAATTTTGCCAAAGAAAAAAATAAAAAGTGGTATGATCTGGATCTACAGCTTGAGTTTATTTTGAATGGCGATAATCCTTATTATAGAGATATTGCCAAATCTATTTTAGAGAGCAATGATAGCGTCGAAGCGCTAACGACTCGCTTCTTGAATAGATGGGAGGGGAATTCAGGTGATAAACTGCTAGAGCGCCAAAATAACGCTAAGCAGGTCTTAGAAATTCTGAAAAATCCACCTAAAACAAGTGCTGTTATTTCTGGGGACTTTGCTCATATGTTTAATGTCTCTTACACGGTTGTGCAACCTTACGGCAAGACGCCTTGGTCACAAGGTGGCGGGGCTTGGATGTACCCTATGGGACGCCATTCAGGAGTGGACTTACAGGGAGCAGGTTTTGAAACAGGCGATGTCTCTCTCTTTTCCGTAACCGATGGAACAGTCGTTAGTGTCTCACCTGACCCGATGGGTGGTTATTATACCATTATTCAGCCACCTTTTGGGGGATATCTTTATTATGGGCATATGAAATCACACAATAATCTCTCAAAGGGACAAAGCCTTAAAAAGGGCGATAAGATTGGTGTTATGGGAACAGGTGGCGGTGTCTATCATGTGCATTTTGAGTATAACAAAGACATCCGTACCATCGGACAAGCCAATTCACAGGATCAAGACCCATCACAGTTTATTCAAAAATCAGGGACGTTAACGCAAAATCAAGTCATTATACCGAAATAGTAAGGAGTATGTATGGTAAATGAAGTCATGATTAAATATTTAAAGTTGGTAGCTGCAGGAGTGGTTCTCTTGCTGATTCTACTGCTAGGGCTAAGCCTAGCGTTTTCAAAAAGAGATCATAAAGCTAAGGTCAGTTCACAGTTGAGCTCCTCTTATGTGCAAGAGGTTGATTTGTCTGAGCCTTTAGTAGTAGATTTCCTGAAAACTTACTACACAACTGACAAGGTAGGCGCTAATCGTAAAGCTTATAAGCCATTTATGACACAAGAGGCTTATGAGCGCCAAATTGAAAAAGAGGACAATCCTTCTGATAAGCTCTACACCGACTTTATGAAAGACTTCCGCTATCAAAAGGCTAAGGTTTACCTTGGCTCTAAAGATAATGTCGCTTATGCGACGGTACGTTATGGCTTTATAGCGGAAGCCCCGTCTGGAAAAGGGGACGATAAAACAGTCAGTCGTCAGGTCACTAATACGATTGACCTCAAGTTGACTTACAGTCAGACAAGAAACGAGGCAGGACAAGTGTTAATTGATCGTATTGATGTGGTTGATTTAAGCCCGATTCAATAATGGAAAGGAGTCATCTATGTTAGATGAGTTTAAGTTAAAATGGATGAAGCGATTGGGATATGGTCTCTTACTTTGTCTAGTGGCTTTGATTGGCTTTGGTATTGGGGATTCTATCCATCAATCAAAACCCAGCGAAACCAAACAGACGACTAGCTCCAAGATTAAAGACAAGCCTTTGACGCAAGCTAGGGTTAGAGATTTTTTGATTGCCTACTATACTAAGAAGGATTTGGGTGAAAATCGGAAACGCTATAAAGCTTATATGACCGATACGCTTTACCAAACGACAATTGCGGATGAGGACATGTCTATCAATCAAACCTATAAAGGTTTCTTAGTTGACTTTGAGCTAGAGGATGCCGTGATTGCGATTGATGAGGCTAATCAAACAGCTATTGCACAAGTAACCTACACTAACAGTGAGTTGCTAGAAAAAGATGTGAAAAAAGGTGCGACGACTGACATCAAGCACGAGCTTGATTTACGTCTTAACTATACTAAAGATAACAATCAGTGGCTGGTCAGCTCGATTGAGCGCATCAATATCTCTGACTCAGACCTGAAAGGGACTTTTGATTTGACGTCTTCGACAGAAATGCTAGAGAGTAGTGAAGATAGTAGCGAGGTTAGCGTGACAGAAGCCAGCAATACCTCCACCCCAACTTAGAAAGGAAAAGACATGAATAAACGTTTAGAGCAATTAAAGAAGCGACGCGAGCGCTTTGTGGCAGACTTGAAGAAAGTTAAAAAACAACAGGAAGAGCTTGAAGCTAAGGAAAAAGACCTAATCAGTTCTTTTAATGAGGCGGACGCTGATTATAAGATGGCTTTGATTGCGGACAGTGGTTTGACCATTGAAGATTTAGAAGCTAAGGTCAAAGATAAGAGGCAATCTGATAAGGATAAGAGTCAATCTAGCTACTCTTATCATCAAGACGAGGCTGGTCTAGAGAATGGTGGTGAGGGTCATGTTTCAAATCACTAATCAGACAACCAATCAAACCAAAGATTTTAAAACTAGGGACAACCTTTTGTCTTTCTTAAGTGAACAATCAGTTTGGCTTGATGATCGTCGGGATAAAGCATCGTATGATATTTATCATGTCACAGAAGATGGGGAAGTCTTGGAAAAGAAAAATCTAACCCTACCTTATCATGGCATGATTGAGGAGGTTTTCGAGGGGTTTGGGCTTATCAAACCTAAGAAGAAAAACGTTCTTTTAAACAAACTTAAAAAAAGCAATTCTAAGGACAAGTACGACCAATCCTCCAAAGAAGAGGACAAACAAGCTCATAGAATGTCCGTCTCAGAACCTCCTAAAGATGAGAAAGCTCACATTAATAAGAAAGAGCAGAAAGGTTTAGGTTTTGTAAGTATCCTAAGCCTTATTTTGTCCTTATCAGCTCTAGCCTCATCAGTTTTTACTTATTATCAAACGCAGTCTCACGGACTAGCTAGCTATAAGCTGGCTCGCATTCAAAAAGATCTCTCACTTCAGGAACAATCAGGCAGGCTAGAGGTTTTTGGGCGTTTCTTCTTAGCTAACTATTTTGCAGAAAACGGCTCTGATTTGTCTAGCTTTTTATCGGATAGTCTTAAAAAAGAAGGGTTAGCTAGTCCTGAAGGAGTGATTCAGTCCGTTTTTTATGAGGAAGCCAAAGCAGATAAAGGCAAGATTAATGTCTCGCTTCTGGTTTCAGTGAAAGAGGATGATCGGGCTAAAACACAACGGATGATATTATCAGTTAAGAAAGACACTAAAGCTAAGTACGGCTATGTCTTAGTTGAACAACCGCAGATACTGGTCTTTGGTTGAAAAATTAAGCTAAAGCAAGTTTTACCTTGCTTTTTATATTAGAAAGGATTAGCTATGGAACAAGAACAGGTAGCTATGAAAGTAGCAGACGTTTATAAAGTGACGGGAGAATTTTTCCTCAAATCGCTTCTCGTGGCAATTGAGGGCGGGCATGACTTTACGCATAAGCTTTTTGCTAGAAAACAATTTATAGGCGAAGCGGGCTGGCATCAATTTTTGGCGACTGACGAGGAGAAGCATTTTGAAACCTTTTTGACCAGCGAGGTTAATTCCGAGCAATTAAAAACTTACCTCAAGCGCTATGATGTCAGTTATGCCATTCAAGAAAATAAGGATGGGACGAGCACTATTGCCATCGCTTCTAAAAATGTGAAAGCCCTTGAAGAAAGTTTCAAGGGTGTTATTAATGACTTGACTAGCCCTGATAATGAGAAGGCAGAGGAGCTTAGAAGAAAGCTTGTTAAAGGCTCTCATAACATGTCCCCCTCTGAGCGTGTGGCTTATGAGCGCCAAAAATCAATGCAGGCTCAAAAAGGCAAAGTCAAGGGAGCTGTTAAGCATCGACCGAAAGTGAAAGGAGAGCTGGAACGATGACGACTAAACCTGTTAGACTGACTCAAAGAGTTAAGCTAAATCCTCATGTTTGTATTTTAGGAGAGGTTGGCGAAGGGAGAGCCTATAGACTCCCTTACGATTGGAAAGAGCGTTTAGAAAAGGAGGAGGCTGATGACGCATCAAGTTAAACGTCCTTTTTTACCTTATCTATTGAGTGGTATTTTTGTTTTTTATTTTGGTCATTGGCTGACTAATTTGTATATGAGTGCTCCCAATAAGTCACTTTTTCTTGATTTCGAGAGTTTAGGGTGGATGCTATCACATTGGTCTGAGAAATCGCTATTAGATCTTCAGTTCACACTAACATCTGCGTGGATGGGGGGATTAGCTTTTTTGATTGTTATGTTGATTTACCTTAGACCTCTTGATAGAGGAGAATACCGTTCTGGCGAAGAGTATGGGTCGGCTCGTTTAGCGACCGTTCAAGAATTAGCTAGCTTTAGAGATGACGACCCTGAGATGGATATGATTTTCTCCCAAAATGCCCGTATGGGTCTTTATAACAAGCGATTGCCTTTTGATAGACAATTAAACAAGAATACCCTGACGGTTGGGTTGCCAGGGGACGGGAAAACATTCACTTTTGTTAAGCCTAACATCATGCAGATGAATTCCTCTTTTGTTATTACGGACCCTAAAGGGCTTTTGGTTCGTGAGGTGGGACATATGCTTGAGTGGGAAGGCTATACTATAAAGGTTTTTGATTTGGTTAGTCTTAAGAATTCCGACCAATTCAACGTCTTTCACTACATGGACAGCGAGCTAGATATTGATCGTGTTGCAGAGGCTATTGTAGCAGGCACAAAGCGCTCCAATAATGGAGGAGAGGACTTTTGGGCGCAAGCTGAAATGCTTCTGATGCGAGCGCTGATTGGTTATCTGTACTTTCACGGAAAAATCTTAGGCAATTATGAGCCCAATATCTCGCAAGTGGCAGATTTGTTGCGTGGTATTCAACGACCAGATGAAGAGACGCCTGCTCCCGTTGAGGTTATGTTTGAAGAGCTAGAACAAGAGTTACAAGCTAAAGGGTTTACTAGCTCTTATGCTAATCGTCAATGGGATTTGTTCAACGAAAACTTCGACGGTAAAACAAGAACATCTGTCTTAGCAGTCTTATCAGCTCGCTTCTCTGTATTTGACCATGAAGATGTCAAAACCTTAATCTCAAGAGATACGATGGAAATGGAAAAATGGCAGACTGAGAAGACAGCGGTCTTCATTGCGATCCCTGAAACAGACAAAGCTTTTAACTTTATTGCCACAACTATGTTTACCATGATGTTTAGAGTGCTCCCTAAAGTGGCTGATGAAATTTTGCAGGGGTTTCATCCAACTGTTAAGGCTAAGAATTTGATTCACATCCGCTTGATTTTAGATGAGTTTGCCAACTTCGGGCGTTTTCCTAACCTGACAGAAACCTTGTCATCGGTTCGGTCTCGTGAAATCTCGCTTGATATTATCATTCAAGCTATAGCCCAGATTAAAGCACTTTACAAGGATGAGTGGGAAACTATCTTTAATAACTGCGCTACGCTACTTTATTTAGGGACTAATGATAAAGATACCATGAATTACTTCTCTATGCGCTCAGGAAAACAAACCATTAACCTGAAAAATTATTCTCGCTCACGTGGCTCTCAAGGCTCTAGCACGATGTCTATGCAGACGCTTCAGCGTGACCTTCTCACACCTGATGAAATTGCTAGAATTGGTGTAGATGAGGCGCTTGTCTTTATCTCTAAACAAAATGTGTTCCGTGACAAGAAAACCAGTGTCTTAGACCACCCTAGAGCTAAAGAGCTTGCTAATAGCCCCGAAGACAAAAATTGGTACTGGTATAAACGCAATATGACAGATAATATGTTTCTTGATGAGTGGTTCTCAAATGTTCCTTGTCAGATAAAAGTGTCAGCTAAGGCTATTGAAGAAGTGGATTTAGCTTCTTAATAAGAAAAATAGAAAGGAGAGGTCTATGTTAGATCCCAAAGTCGAGGGTGTTGGTTATCTTGACACCCTCTTTCAGTCCCTCGATATAGAGGTATTTGCCAGAGCGATTAAATCGCTTTACTTAACACAAGACATTACACAAGATGCCACAGAAGGGCAAGTTCTAAACGCCTTTGTCATTCAGTTGATGAAAGTCTTAGATTACGAGACATTTAAACAAGTTGCCCCTCAACTCTTTATTTATCAAAATCAAGAAAAAGCGCCCTACTTAGTAGAGCGATTGGAGGCGACTAAAGGCAATTATGATTGTCTAAAGCAGGATATTGATGTTTTATTAGTTGCAGATTGTGAGGTTGACTAAATTGTTGTTTAGAAAGAAAAGACCAAGTTATCCTTATAATGATAGTCTTGTGTCTATTTTAGGCGATAGTCGTGTAGTTAGACCTAATTTTGATAATCTGTATCGTGAATGCGCTCCTGAACAATTGACAGAATTGAAGCTTGTTTTACAAGAGACGATTCGCTTTTTAGAATACCAAGAATCCCTTTCGAACGCTTTTCGTAGAGGAGATACTCAAGAGCTCCAACATCTGTTAGAAAACAAAATAGAAGGTAACTTAACTTCTCTACAAAAAGATGAGGAGTGGTTATTAAGTGTTCGGGAGTTAGAACATAAGAACGAAGAGCTGTGGTTAGAGCCTCCTAAAAATCGTTAAAGCGATTAAAATAAGATACTAATCCACAGCGCTAAACTAAGTATAAAACAAATTTACCAAATAATTAAAGAAAGGGTTTATACTAGCGGAAGCTAACCGCTTATATAAATATAAGGATTTATAAAAATGGAACTTTATGAATTAGCCCCTGAACTTTTCGTAAATTTAGGAAAAAACGCACCCTATAAGGTGACAGAGATTATCGGTAAAAACTATCCAGATAATTTTTTGACCCCTGATGAAGAAAAAAGTTTCCTTGTGTTGAATAAAGAGAAAGCATGGATAGTCCATGCAGATTCATTAGTATCAGTAGCTGAGGAGTTAGAAGGTTATTTAGGTATGTCAATAGATGACTTTATTATGATTTCATTAGGAACAAAATACCATGAGCGATTTTGTTTTAATGACGACTATGAGATTTGGGAAAAATATTTTGTGAAACTCAGAGATGCTTATTATTCTGACCAATCCTCGAAGTAAAGACTATTTAACAAGGCGAAGTCAGACTTATCTATTTTGTTCATTCGTATTTTTGACTGTGAAGTCACAAAAAAACTTCCCCAAAAGTAAAGATGAAAGGCTTCGCCAGATTGACAGTATCTCAGTAGTTTTCGATGTTGTTGAGAAGTCTCGTTTAGAGTGTCTATTTCAATAAAAACAGCTGGTTTTTCAAAATAAACATTTTCAAGTTGACATTTTTGATTGAACTCTAACAATATCAACTCTTTTCCATTTTTGCTAACCTTTTTAGCGAAGGCTTTACCGTGATAAATTTTAGGCTCTAAAGATAATTTATAATGCCCATATCGTAGTTCTTGAAAGAAAGTATTTAACGGTGCTACTGTGCCATTAAAACTGACATCATCATTTGGGTGATAGTGGAACCGATTGACAGTTGATGATAGTTTTGAAAGCTTTGTACGGCGCTGTTTAACTGTTAGAAAGTCAGAACTGCCTTGATACGACTTTTTGTTTTTTTCAGTTAAAGAGTTCAGTCTAAGAGTCCCGACCTCTTCATAAGGTGTAGGGTTGCTCATTGATAACTCAATGATAATGTCTTCAGTTGGTTGGTAAGTCTGTGTCGCACGGTGTTGAGAAGATTGTTTTGAGACTTGGGTTATCTTAGAAATATTTGGACACAAGTTGGAATGTTTATCGTCAAATCCACTATGATATTTAAAATAAGGGGGCACTCTCCACCTATCAGGAGTGTTTCTAACATTTACTAATATCACAGGAACTGAGCATTCTTTAGCGCATCTAAATTCGTCTGTATCAAGTGGATGATTGTGGAAATAATTATAAGCTTTCTCAGGTGAAATATCATTTTTAAAATGTTTAGAATAAGCGTGATCATGTTTCATATTAATTGTCCCCCCAAAATTGTTATTATCATCTATATTTTACCATTTATTCCGATAAATCAGAAAGGGCATATCAATTATGATAGATACAATTAACCGCTAGATTGAATACATAAAATCTAGTGTAATTACTAAGCTATTTGTTATTACTAAAAGAAAGTGAGGTTATGTAAATGTCTTATTTAGTGATTGCTGAAAAGCCCGACCAAGCTAAAAAATACGCTCAAGCGTTAGGTCAGGCTAAGCAAAAAGACGGGGTGTGGGAAGTGTCCACGCCCCTTTTAGATGCTCCCGTCAGAATTGTCCCCGCAGTGGGTCATTTAGTGGAGCTGAAGAACCCATATACCAATTATGAAAATTGGGATATGGCTAATTTACCAGCTTTTCCTGAAACGTTTGAGTATGAGGTCAAGTCTGATAAAAAACGTCAATTTGCGCTTATTAAGCGTGAGGTGGCTAAAGCCAAACACATCATTATTGGAACGGATGCTGATCGTGAAGGGGAAGCTATTGCCTATCTTATTCTACGTTTAATCCCAAATGCGCTAAAGAAGGTTAAGTATCGTCTTTGGGTAAACTCGCTCACCAAAGAAGGGATTTTATCAGCTTTTAAGAAGTTGAGACCTGCTAGTGAGACGGCGCTTTATGCAGAAGAGGCAGAAGCTAGGGCTAAGGCGGATTGGCTTGTTGGCTTTAATCTTAGCCCTTGGGCATCTCTTAAATTGCGTGAGGTGGGTGCTTTAGAGAAAAGAGGTTCTGTCTCTGTTGGTCGAGTCCAAACAGTTATTGTCTCTCTAGTCGTTGAAAATCATCTTGCTATCAAACACTTTAAACCAAAGCCTTATTGGAAATTAGAGCTAGTTGATGAAGCAGGGACGGTTTTCAGTCATGACCATAAGTATGGAAGCGAAATAGAAGCCAAAGAGGCACTAGGTTCGCTTAGTTCTCAAGCTAGGATTGCTGAAGTGATACAAGAAGCTAAGAGCGTGTCTGCTCCGAACCTTTACCATTTGACGAGCTTACAGTCTGCCATGAGTAAGAAGCACCGTTTTGATGCTTCCTACACCTTAGAGCTAGCCCAGAAGCTTTATCAAAAAGGGGTGACGTCTTATCCTCGAACAGACCGAAAACAGATTACCTCTAATGAGTTTGTTTATTTGGTTAATCATTTAGAGGAGTATAAAAGGCTGTTACAGATTGATTCCGATTTGCCTAATATCAAACCTCGACGTAAGTATGTAGCTGATAAAGATATGGAGCACTACGCTATTATTCCAACGGAAAACCTAGCCAATCTTGATGACCTAGGGGACGATGAACGTCTTGTGTATGTTGAAATTGTCAAGCGTACACTTCTTATGTTTGCACCTGATTATAAATATCAAGCGACCCAAATTACACTTGATAATAACGGTCATGCTTTTAAAGCGACGGGTAATGTCATGACGGCTGCAGGCTGGACGCTCTTAGCTGATAAAGAGAATAAAGACAAGGTTTTACCTGCCTACTCTCAAGGAGAAGCGATTAGCGTGCTTGTTAATGTCAAAGAAGAAGAGACTAAACCACCTAGTCGTTTAACTGAGAGTTATCTACTCGATAAACTTCTTCCTAAATACAATCTAGGCACGCCTGCCACTAGAGCTGGCATTATTAAAACGGTTCTTGATCGCTCTTATATCACAAGAGACAAGAAGACAGGACGACTAGAGCCGACGGCTTTAGGGGAGCTTTTGGTCTTGTTTTTGGATAAGTATGACGTCATGTACACCAATCCTGAAACAACTGGAAAGTGGGAGGATGCCCTTGCTCTTATCGGTCAGGGCAAACAGTCCAAAGATTGGTTTATCGAGCAGACCAAAAAGGCGATTAGTGCCCAGTTGCAGAAAGGAGGTGATTAGTATGGGAATAAGCTTTAGTCGAACCCACATCCGCAGTAAAGGACATCTAAACAATGTCATTAAGCTGATGTCGGGAGAAGCGGGGGCTTTTACCAAGATTAGAAGCCCTTGTCTTGTGGTTTGTCGTCAAGAGGTAGATTCACGTGTCAAAGATTTAAGCCATTATGTCTTTGAGTTTAATCTGAGTCAGTCAAATAAAGAGCTAGTGCCTAAAGTAGCGACGTTAGCTCTTAGTTTAGCGAGCGATGTCAGAATGCCACTGGCAACTGTCTTTTGGGACGTACATTCTGATAGTCCTTGCTTACATCTCTTGATTGACGATAAACGCTCACGTATTAGAAGTGATGTTAATTTTATGGATAAGTGCGTCCCGCATATCCATAAGTGGTTTTAGGAGGTTTTTATGGCAAAAACAGTTAAAGAATTAAAGCAGTTGTCTATGATTGATGTAGCTCGAAGTTTAGGGATGGAATTAGAGCGATTTAGCTCTTATGGTTACCAATGGAAGGAACATCCGTCCTTAAAAATCAATACTAGAGAGAATTATTTCAATTGGTTTTCTCGCTCCA
The DNA here is from genome assembly GCF_047290665.1 of Streptococcus lishijunsis. Taxonomy (NCBI): domain Bacteria; kingdom Bacillati; phylum Bacillota; class Bacilli; order Lactobacillales; family Streptococcaceae; genus Streptococcus; species Streptococcus lishijunsis. Next base: position 16,699 of record NZ_JBLBUC010000022.1, read on the forward strand.
AAGGAGGCGATGTTTTTAAATTAGTTCAGTATATTCGTGAAGAACAGACAGGTACAATGCCTAGCTTTAAAGAAGCTAAGCATTTTTTAGAAACAGGCGACTTTTCCTTAGCAGAAGAGGTCAAGCCACAACCCAAAGAGCCTTTTTCTTACTATCTAGCTCAGTATGAGACGGACTTCAAAGAAGCTAGAGATTACCTGCATCAGGAGAGGGGCTTGTCTCATGAAACCATTGACTTCTTCTTAGATAAAGGAGTTGTGGCACAGGCTACTAAAAAAACAGGAAACGTCTTAGAACCTGTCATTGTCTTTAAGTCTTTTGATAGGTCAAAGAAGCTCGTAGGAGGCTCACTACAGGGCATTAGAGAGGATTACGACCTACATGAAAGAGGACGGCTAAAGCAAATCATGCGGGCTTCTGACGGCTCTACAGGGCTGAATATCGATATCGGAGAGCCTAAACGGCTTATCTTTGCGGAAGCGCCTATTGATCTGATGAGTTATTATGAGCTTCATAAGGATAGTTTAGAAGATGTAAGGTTGGTGGCTATGGATGGGCTAAAAGAGGGGTCTGTAAGCCGTCACGTTGCCAACCTCTTCTATGAGCGGGGTATTATCCTATCGCCTGTAGAGAGCGCTAAACAGGGGGCATTTTTGGCGAACACAGCCAAGACAACTAATGTCCTAGAGTCATATCAGGATTTGATTACGTTAGCTGTTGATCATGATGAGGCAGGGCTTCGCTTTATCAAGCGTTTGGAAGATAAAGGGATACCTTTTCAAACAGCGCTTCCCGCTCTAAAAGAAGGGCGAACAAAGAGTGATTGGAACGATATTTTGAAAGCTTCCAAATATCCTCAAGTTAAGGAGTTATCCGAAACGGTGCTTATATCCTCCAAAGCCCAATCCTTAATTGATGACAATCGGGTTAGTCAATGGAAGAAGCAACCTAATCTTTATTTTGTTAGAGGTCTTAGACGGACGGCTCTAGAGTTGACAAAAGAGGGCATCTTTATTGAGTCAGATCGCTATCCTGCGAAAACGCCCGAAGATAAAGAAAAACTAGCAGAGCTTCTTAGCGGGCAAGAACCTATTGTACAGCCTGCTTTAGTAAAAAAAGAGAAGCCTGTACCTCTTGAAGCTGAGGTTGAATACCTTTCGACGGTTTATTGGAAGGATTTACCTCCTAATATTCAGTCTAGTAAAAAGGTGCAGGAATTACTCGGTCAAATAGAAGGACTAGGTCAGGAGGCTTATTTTTGGGTAACAGAGGACGATATAGGGCAACCTGCAGAAGTCGTTTCAAAGCTAGATGACTGGTTTTCGTCAGGACGAGTAGATGACGCTTATGAAAGTCTTTTTTTTGAGCTGACGGTCGGCGATAACACCTATATGCTTGATTTTAAAGGCGGAGATCCATCGCTTCAAGATATGGAAGGATACGCTTATCATGTATCTGAGCGCATTCATCAAGAAGGGCTTGAGCCTGTGATTGTTGAGTTAGAGTCTGTTATTGATGATTTTAATCAAACTAAAGAGGACATCACTCAAGCAATGGATCAACAGATAACACAATGGCTCGGCGAAAAAGAACTATCAGAGCCCACCCCGACTTATCGTTATCACGTCATGTTTAGGGGTTCAGACAATGATACTTTGTCGTCACGCTTTATGGCAGGTGAGCATTATACTTATGATAATTTTGTTTCGGCTCTTTATCCTGAAAATGAGCGTTCAGCTGGGGCAGATGTTAGTTCGCAAGAAGCACGCTTCGACCTCTTTATTATTTCTAATGAAACAGGGGAAGTTGAGCAGATAGCGGATATCTCTTATAGGCTCGGTAAAGAGACGCAAGTCTTATCTGATAAGCTTCAAGGTCTTACAGATAAGGACTTAACAGCTTTATCCCAAATAGACCACAGTCTAGAAGGGTTTTCAGAACGTACAAAAAAAGCCCTTGATAATATTCAAGAGCAAGAAAAAAAGATTGAGAACATACTCGGGGATTTTTCTGATGAGAATCAGAAGGCAGCACCTCTACCTGAAGCGAATAACTCGCAACCTTTGAATGACTTGTCACCAAGTCAAACTCAGTCTCAATCTTTACTTCATTTTACCATAACAGATGATTCTCAGTCAATCTATAAGAAGCATTATCATCCAGTCTCTCAAAAAGAATTACGGAAACTAAATAGATATGCTCCTCAAATCCAAAAAGTAGCCAGTTGGTACTTAGATACATTATCAGATAGCACGGTGACTTATTTCTTTAAGAACGAGAAAGATGTGGCTTCAGTTAATATTCGATTTGAGAAAGCGAATTTTATGCATTTGACTGGGATAGCTCCTATAAAGGAAGGACAAACACCTGAAAATACTCTGGAAGATTTTGTCAATGGTAGAGGTGAATTTGACAATATTCTAATAGCGAATAAAGGGGCGACTTTTAGTAAGTTGCAAGTTTTACCTGAATTAGAAGCTATTATTGATTCTAAGTCTTTCTATTTTTCTGATTTAAGTGATATTGAAAAGTTCAAAAAAATAGATTTGTCTAAAGCAATTAGAGCCGAGGACAGAGATTTATTGTTAGCTTTCAGAACGGTAGATGATGAGGTTTTTCCTGCTTCTTTAATGAAATTGGGACGTTCTTTAAATAGTTTGCTAGATAGAACAGGGCAGGGCAAGACTATTCTGGGTGTTTACCGTGAACGTGACGGTAAGATTGAGCAGTTGGCTATTAATAATGACTACATCAAGGATGGTGGTCGTGAGATGATGGCTATTTTAGAAAATAAAGAGTACGAGGAGATTGTTATGTACAAACAAATGACAAACTTAGAATTAGAACAAGGCATTGAGACTTTGTCAAAACAAATTAAAGAAGTTGTAGTTGATAGGGATAACTTTTTGATGACAAATAGTCTCTATCTTCTTATCGTTTTGAAAGAGCTAGATATTCCTTTTGCAGATATTGGCACTAAAGTATTGAGCGATGTCGATGCTGAGGTTTTGGGCGATACTGATCCTGAAGTGTTAAATGGCTATCGTTCTGCTTTTGAGAAGATTTCGTCTTTCTCTCCAGATATTGAAGAATTACCAAAACAAGCAGATTTTCGTCAGTTGATGGAGGATACAGGTTTTATTCATTATCGAGTACCTACTCTTTCTGATGAGGCTAATATGGAACGATTGGCTTTTGCGATTGCTAATGTCAATGCTAATGTTAAGGATTTAGATTACCTTGTTAGGGCGACACGTGATGTAGCCTTAGAGATGTCTAGTTGGCACTTTGAAGGGCGCTTTACAGAAGATGAGATGCTTCTGCCGTTGCGATATGCTCTATTAGAGGAGATAGCTGGGCAAGCTGAGAGGTACGTCGGTAGCTTTATTATGTTAGATGAAAGTCAGATAGACGAGGTTGTATTGCGGACGGTTCAGGGGTTCGAGACAGCTAAAGAAGTTGAGTTAGAGCCTGCAAAGGATAGCACTGCTTTAGAAGAATTCCTAGAGGCTCATCTGCCACAAAGTGCTATGGATGACAAGCCTAAAGAGCCTTGGACAATGCTCGAGTGGTTTGACTGGGAAGAGACGACTGAGCCTATTAGTGTTCCTTGGACTTATGATGATTTGGTTTCTTATGCATTTGAAACGGGTAGGAATTTAGATTTCTTGAATGATGATTATCCTCAATTAAACTGGACACAGCTCGCTCAATCAGGTGTTAGGTTTAGTGAGATAATGGAGTTAGCAGAGTACAGAGGGATTGACACGTCTATTTTATCTCAGGTTATATATGACGAGTTGCTTGAGACAGATTTCTTTGTTGACGTTGTTTGGTCTAAAGCAGAAGTTATCTACCAAGAGAAAGTGGAAGAGCTAGAAAAGGAGAAGGAAGCTACTCAAAGTCCTAATGAGGACAAAAAGTATAAGCTACTTTCTACAGACTCCATTGAAGTTGATGGTCACACGCTTTATCGCATCGAGGCGTTGAGGGATTTTGGCAAAGTTAAAGCTGGTGATCTTGGTGGTTATATTGAAAGTGAGGTAAATTTATCTCATTCTAGTGAATCTTGGGTTGCTGGTAATGCTAAAGTTTTTGACAATGCTTTTGTTTATGATGATGCTGAGGTTTCTGGTGATGCTAAAGTTTTTGACAATGCTGAGGTTTCTGCTGGGGCTAAGGTTTTTGGCGATGCTGAAGTTTTTGGCGATGCTGAGGTTTTTGGTTTTGCTAAGGTTTATGATAGCGCTAAGGTTTATGATAAAGTTTGGGTTTCTGGCGATGCTGAGATTTATGGTGGGACTGAAGTTTTTGGCGATACTGAGGTGTATGGGATTGCTAAAGTTTATGACTTTAGATTTTTTGGCGATGCTAAGCTGTATAATGAACAATCCGTCAATGAGTATGTAACAGCTTATCATGAACGATTAGATGTCGCGCCTGAGTTAGAAAAGTTTTATGAAGCTAGAGTTGGATCAACACCTCTCTCTAACTGGAAGAGAGAGGAGCGATTCCTTATGAGAGATTTAGAAGAGCCTATTAGTGTTCCTTGGACTTATGATGATTTGCTGAAACAAGCTTTTAATCATGGGCGCAATTTAGATTTCTTGAGTGAGTCTTATCCTCAGCTTGATTGGAATGCCTTGGTTGATGTTGGTTCTGATTTTGAGGGACTGATGGATAAAGCATCAGAAGCAGGAATCTCAGTTCCTGAATTATCAAAGGCTATCCATAATGAATTCTATGATACAGCTTTCTTTTTTGACTTTATGTTAAGGAAAGCTCGCGATGCTTATCAAGAAAAAGTATCAGAAATGAAACGCGAGAAACCTCGTAATTTTTTCCAACGCATCCAAGATAGGGTTCAGAACTTTTTTGAGGATGAAGAAGCGAGAACAACTCAAGTTCTCAGAGAAGAGCTGGTTGTTGATACGGATGGTGATGGTATTCCTGATGAAGTGGAACGTCGTCAAGGAACTAATCCTTACAGTCCTGATATGGACGGCGATGGCAAATCAGACGCTGAAGAGATTGGTTTTGGCTCTAACCCTCTTAAAGCTGAACCTGAAGAAGAGACGAAAGAGACAACGCAAACTGTGTCGGAATTGATTGCCAATAAGGATACTGCTGGTCTTACAAAGCACCTCAAAGAAGGTGTCAAAGACTATTTTGATTCAGAGACTTACAAGGATTATTTGACAGCCGTTTCTAAATTACATGACTACTCTCCACGCAACATCCGATTGATGTTAGCTCAAAATCCAAACATCACAACAGTGGCTTCTTATAACTCTTGGAAGACTAATTTTGACCGTCAGGTCTTAAAAGGTCAGAAAGGCATTAAGATATTTGCGCCACAAATTCATAAAATCAAAGACCCTGAAACGGGAGAAGTCCTAAAAGATGACGAGGGTAATGATAAAACACGGGTCGGATTTAAGATGGTAACGGTCTTTGATATCTCTCAAACAGAAGGAAAAGACTTGCCGAGTCCAGTCAACGAGTTAAACGGTTCTTACGAGGATTATGCTAAGCTTTATCATGCGACATGTTCGGTTGCTGAAGCTAATAGCGTGAAGGTTGTGTTTCAAGATAGCTCTGAAATATCTGAAGGTGTTAATGGTTATTTTAATCCAGAGGAACATAAAATCGTTCTGAAGAAAGGACGTTCTGAGCAGGATACTCTACGAACATTCTTTCACGAGCTGGCACACTCTGAGTTGCATTCTAACGATAAGACCGAAGACCAAGCAATCTCACGAAGCACTGCCGAGCTTCAAGCAGAGTCAGTTGCTTTTGTTGTAGCTAGTCACTACGGAATTGATACAAGTTCTTATAGTTTCGGATATCTCGCTTCTTGGACGCAAGATGAAGCAGGTCTAGCTGACCTTGAGGCGCAGATGACTATCGTGCAAGAAAAAGCGAGTGACTTGATTAAGCGCATTGATCATACACTTGAAACTTACAAGACAAAAGAAGCGATTAAGAGTCCTGTCCAAGCTAAAATAGAAGAGGTCAAGAGCAGAGCATCTCAATCTAAAGAGACTAAAGAGAAAGAAGAGGCGCAGTCTGCTACAAAAAAAGCCCAAGCCAGCAAGAACGAGATGAGCCTGTAGAGACATCTGCAGACGACTTTCTTGCTGAATTATCAATAGGCTTTATGGCAAAACGACCGCAGAAGGAGAATGAAGATGATTGATACAGTTGAAACAATTTTACTACAAAGTCTATACGACTTTGATGGGGCACGCTACCATGAGCGTACTGACTACTTAGGCGCTAAGCGCAGAAAGATGATTGCGCTTCTAGATGAAGACCTCGAAGGCTTAGAAGGCATGGATGATAGTCTGGTCGAAGATTACAAGACTACCATTGAGTACCTCGAGTCTATCTCAGACCAAGACTATGAAACCATCAAGACAGAGCTCGTCTGGTCATGTGAGCAGATAAACGCTGGTGCGAGCGACTAGGGGTTTGGGGATTTCCCCAAAGATTTACACCAACTTAGCACAAAACAAAGGGCAATCTTGCCCTTTTTGTTTTGGCTAAAATGGGGTAAAAATGGCAAGGTGATATCACCGTGCTAATCTTGCCAGAACAAAAATAAGAATTATTGAGAGGTTAGAGAATGAGTGATTCAAAAAAGTTATATCGTAATATTCAACGTATTGTTAGGCTAGCGCCTGAAGAAAATGAGTTAGTCAAAAAGCGAATGGAGAGCTTTGGGTTCACTAACTTTAATACTTACGCTTGCTATATGTTGATGACGGGTCAGGTCATTACTGTTGATTATTCAGAGTTGACTAAGTTAAGAACAGAGATTAATCGGATTGGGGTCAACATCAACCAGTTGGCTCGTTATGCCAATACAAATGACAAGATAAACTTATCTGATTTTCTTGAGTTACAATCTTCTGTTCTCAAGATTAGTCAGTTAGTGGATGATACCTTTAAGAATGAAGCTAGTCTGCTTCAAGACATCCACCAACAATTGAAGGAGGGTGACTATGGTAGTAACCAAGGTCAAGCAGATCAAATCTTACAACAATTTGAAGAGGGCAGTTAAGTATATTCTAGATGATGAAAAGACACTTTATAAAACAGTCACTGATGATGACGATGTCATTTTCCCACTTGTTTTTGTGGATGGTGAACCTGTCTCACAGCTGATCTCTAGCCATTTGATTGTTAATCCCAAGACAGCTTATGAAGAGATGAGACAACTCAAAGTAACAGCTAATCTTCAGAAAGGACGACCAATCAATTATGAAGAGTTGGCCTCAAATGATGTCTTAGCCCATCACATCATCCAGTCCTTTGCCCCCGATGATGATCTTACCCCTCAAGAGGTTCATGCTATTGGTCGTAAGACAGCGATGGAGCTGACTGGCTCTAAACATGGTTTTGTCATTGCCACTCACATGGATAAGGGGCATCTACACAACCACATTATTTTTAATTCGACCAATTCTGTCACACTTAATAAGTTCAGATGGCAGAAACAAACAGCTAACAGTTTGTTTAATATTTCAAACAAACATGCTGAGCTTGCTGGCGCTAAAGTGCTTGAACAAAAATCTTTCGGTCACAAAGAATACTTAGCTTATCGCAGAAAGAATGTTTTTAAGTTAGAGATTAAATCACGTCTTGATTTTCTGATAAAGCACTCAACCAATCTTGAGGATTTTAAAGCTAAAGCGGAAAGTCTTTCTTTGTCTGTAGATTTTTCAGGCAAGCACGCTAAGTATTGTCTGCTGGATAGTCCTCAAGAACGAGCAACTCGTGATCGTACCTTATCCAAACAAGGGCGTTACTCGTTAGAGCAGATTGCTGAGCGAGTTTCAAAAAATGAAGTTGTCCTACCTTTAGAGGAAATCAAATCAGAGTACGACAAGCTTCAAAAAGAAAAAGCAGATGACTTTGAAATTCAGGTTAAGATTGAACCGTGGCAGGTTGATTCTGAAACGAAGTCAGGCATTTATCTTCTTATGCAGTATGGCGTTGCCAACCAAGGGACAGTTAAAATCCCTAGTCACATGATTGATAAGCAGGACGATGATAGTTTTATCCTTTTCATCAAGAAATCAGATTTTTTCTATTTTATCAACCCAGATAACTCAGAATCTAACAAGTTCATGAAAGGCTCGACTCTTATCAACCAGTTAGCTTACGAGAGCGGTGAGTATATCATGAAGAAGAACCCTAACATCTCTAAACTCAGTCTATTAGTTAAAGAATATAATTATTTAGTCAGTCATGGCATCTCAGACTCAGATCAGTTTCATGACCTGCATGATCGTTTCATCGATCAAATCAAAGAAACCCAAGCGACCCTAAAAGAGCTTGATGCTAAAATTGAAAAGCTCAATAAAATAACGTCTGCTCTTGAGGATATCAAGTCAGATACGCCAGTCAGTCGTCAGGTAGCCTTGGACATTTTAGAGTCACTTCATGTCTCTCCTCAAGCTAATAGTGATGATATTAAGAAAGAAATGATTGAGGTTAGCTTCGAGAGAAAACTGCTTAATGAAAAATTCGATCAAGTCGTCAAAGACTTCACGCAATACAAACGTGTTAAAGACAATGCTCAAGCAAGACGTCTTGAGACGAACAAACAAAAAGAGGAGGAGCACTCATTATGAAATTAGAAATGATTGCCATCAAGGATATTGTGCCTTATGAAACCAACGCAAAGAAACACCCTAGATACCAAATCGACCAAATCAAAGAGTCTATTGAGACTTTTGGAAACAACGACCCAATCGCTCTTGATGAGAATAATGTCATCATTGAAGGTCATGGTCGCTATCTCGCCTTATCAGAGTTAGGTGTTGAGGAAGTTCCTGTTATTCGATTGAGCCACTTGTCTGAAGAAGGTAAGCGGGCTTACATCCTAGCGCATAACAAAATTACACTCAACACTGACTTTGATATGGATTTACTCAAGCAAGAGTTGACTACTATCCTAGATATTGACATGGGACAGTTTGGTTTTTCGACTAACATCTTGTCGTCGCCTCTGACTACTGATAAAGAGGAGGTGGAGGACGAGAACGATGAAGAGATCGAAGAGCCAGCTGAGCTTGGCACGCTTTATCAATTGGGACGTCACAGACTCATGTGTGGTGATGCCACCAATCCTGACCATCTCAAGCGGTTGTTAGGTGATAAGGTAGTTGACTTGTATGTGACAGACCCACCCTACAATGTTGCATACACTGGAAAAACAAAAGAAGGGCTGACTATCGAAAACGACCAAATGGATGACCATCGGTTCGAGCAGTTTTTGTCCGATGCCTTTCAAGCGGTCAACCCCTTTTTGAAAGATGGTGGTGCTTATTATATTTGGCATGCAGACAGTCAGCGTGTTGCTTTTTCAAATGCAGTCACTTCTACTGGCTGGCTCATTAAGCAGTGCCTGATTTGGGCAAAGGATACTTTTGTTCTTGGTCGACAAGATTATCAGTGGCAACATGAACCTTGCCTTTATGGATGGAAAGAAGGTGCTAGCCACTACTTTATCAAGGACTTTAGTCTCTCGACCATTCTAGAGTCAGACCTTGAGTCTAAAAGTAAGGCTGATCTCATAGATATTATCAAGCACTATCAAGAGCAACAGGCGACATCTATCCTGCGAGTCAATCGTCCGCAGAGAAATGCTGACCACCCGACGATGAAGCCTTTAGCGCTTATTGAACGTTTGGTTCGTAATTCAAGCAAGCAAGGCGAGCTTGTCTTAGATTCGTTTGCGGGGTCTGGCTCGACCCTGATGGTTTGCGAGAAGTTGGGACGAGTCAACTACTCGATGGAGCTTGATCCAAAATATGTGTCTCGTATCATTAAACGCTTTGAGCTTGAGACTGGCATCGAAGCAGTTAAGGTCGATGTATAAAAATACAAGGAAATGAGCTTATTTTGAAATTGAACCACGAGTGAACCACGAGAAAATTTTGAAATGAAGGCTTATTTTGTATTTTATTCAGTTTAAGAAAGAAAAAATACATTTTTACAAAGGAGAATATAATGGCAAATAGTAGTAATTTGATTCCTATTCACAAGCGCTCTAAGAGTGAACAAAAAGCAATTAGTCAAAAAGGGGGGGCTAATTCTGCCAAAGTCAGACGACAAAAGGCTGACTTAAAGCGAGCTTTTGAAGCGTTATTAAGCGCTGATGTCAGTAATGAGCAGATGAAAGGCTTTCTGGTGTCTTTAGGCTATGAGCCAACAAACGAGATGGCTTTGGCTTTGGTTGTCTTACAAAAAGCTTTAAATGGTGATATCAAAGCCTTTAGCCAGATTAGCGCTTTGATTGATGATAAGAAATAATAAATGACCTGCACTGTTTTATGCAGGTCATTTATTTGTATTTAGATGTTTTGAAAAAATAATGAGCAAATGATACCCTTTTTGTTCTGAAGTAGTGTAAAATAGACTGTTATGTTTGACGAGTCTAGTTTTACGCAAGAAATACAGAATCACAAAGAAGAGTTATTTTTGAAGAAAATTATGGATTATGAAAAACATATTGCCCCTCTGATGCGAGCCAAGGGCTATACTCGCATAAACGAGACTGAGCGCACAGTTGTCTTTACGTTTGGTCAGATGACTTTCAGTAGAAGTCGCTGGCGGAGAGGTGATAGAACCTCCTGTCCAGTTGATGACTGGCTAGGATTAGAGAAGTATGTGCGTTATTCATCTTACTTTATGTATCATCTAGCGTGTCACGCTTCTATGATGCCTTATAGGCAGGTCTGTCGTTTGGTTAAGAAAGCTTATGGCTTAGACATCACCAAAGATGCCGTCCTAAAGGCTGTTAAAAGAGTAGATAGTTTGCTTGATGATAAAAAGCGTTATC
>NZ_JBLBUC010000023.1:0-23152 GCF_047290665.1 Streptococcus lishijunsis
AACACTCAATTGACAACTACACTAATCTATCAACTTTTTTCTAACTTGTCAAGAGAATCTTAGCTATTTTTTTGATTTTTTTCAAAAAGTGGGCTCAGATAGCTTTCTTCGGCATTAAATCGCGTTTTTAATCCTTCTGTTGCTAATTTTAAAAGTATTTGGCTCGCTTCTTTTAATGCTTTATAATCATCTTCAGATAACGTTTTACTAGCAAAAAGACGGCGCATTTTAGCATAATCATGATGATATTTTTCATATAGGGGAAGATTTAAAAGATACTGAGATACTTTGTCCATGTTTAAAAATATCCCTAAATGAAAGGCGACTACAGAAAATGTCTGGTTCAGAGGTTGCGTACATGTGCTGCGAAACTCGATAGTTCCCCTAGTGGTCAAATCTTCGTAGTTGTAGCTACGGTGATAGGTAAAATCAGCTTCCTGAGGTATGATTGTGACCTTTTTACCGTCTAAATCATAAGCTTCAATATGGTCTTGGTGAAGATAATCCTTGGCAGCAATAGGGGGAAAATACAAAATCTTACCTTGACGCTCTACTGTAAACAGACTGGACTTGTCAAGATAAGTCACTAAATCATCAATATCGGTAAAATCATGATCGTATAGGCCGATATTTTCTCGATGAGTACCGTGCATAGACTCTTCCCAAAAAATATCGCGAGATAAATAGGTCTCCCAACCTCCGACTTTTAATTCAGAATTAGCAAATAAATAGGCTTTAATAGGCTCTAGCTGATTAAAGGTATTGAGTGTCGGTATAAGATTATCCCTTGTCACATCTAGCTGAACTTGGCTGCCACAAATAAAAGCACCGTAATCCGAATACTCATGATAACCATTTTGCAACCCTTTTTTAGCTAAGGCTAAATAATTCATCAACATTTGATAACGTGGTAATTTCACTGGGCTATTATCATTGATTGCCCAGTGAGGGTGAACCCCCCATCCTTGTAACTCGTGATGATGTGCTACTAGAAACGTTTGGATAAGAGTTAAATAGTCTTGAAATCGTTTTTCAATACTTTGGATGGTAATAGCAGGTGAAAATGCAAACTCTAAGATATTGTATGAAACTTCAAAAAGAATCATATCCCCCGAATGGCAATGCCTCACTTGAACGCAAGCACCATCCTCATCTTTTTGGACACACTCAAATGCCTCCTGTCTAGCAAGATATGCTAGGAGCTCCTTGGTCACTGTCGTATCTGTCGCTCTACCTTCTGTATGGACAATGGGAAATTCAAGCTCAACACCAATTAGTAATTGAGGGTTATCTTTGATAGGGGAAATGTAGCGCTGATATAGCAACTCTTTTGATGTCTTCATAGCAACCTCTGACTTCTTCTTTTTAACATTATAACACAATTTATCTATTATCAGAATATTTAGGCAACAAAAAAGCACCAAAAGGCGCTTTTTCTTTAATCTAAACCAATTCGCTTGAAAATATCATCTACACGCTTAGTGTAATAAGCTGGATTAAAGAGCTCATCAATCTCCTCTTGGCTAAGTCTAGTAGTCACTGCTTCATCCGATTCAAGGAGTGGTTTGAAATCCACCTGGTTATCCCATGAATAAGCTGTCTTAGGTTGTACTAAATCATAAGCTTCTTCACGTGTCATACCTTTTTCAATCAAAGCAAGCATCACGCGCTGACTAAAAATAAGACCGAAGGTTGAGCCCATGTTGCGCAGCATATTTTCAGGAAAGACTGTCAAGTTTTTAACAATATTGCCAAAGCGATTGAGCATATAATCAATCAAAATAGTCGTATCAGGTGTAATAATGCGCTCGGCTGATGAATGTGAGATATCACGTTCATGCCATAACGCGACGTTTTCATAAGCTGTTAACATATGACCACGGATTACACGAGCAAGGCCTGTCATGTTCTCAGAGCCGATTGGATTACGTTTATGAGGCATAGCTGAAGAGCCTTTTTGCCCTTTAGCAAAATATTCTTCCACTTCACGTTGTTCTGATTTTTGCAGACCACGAATCTCAGTTGCCATACGCTCAATAGATGTTGCAATACTAGCTAACACCGCAAAGTATTCAGCATGTAAATCACGTGGTAAAACCTGTGTTGAGATTTCTTGAGGACGGATACCCAACTTCTCACAGACATACTCTTCAACAAATGGAGGAATATTGGCAAAATTCCCTACGGCACCAGAAATTTTACCTGCTTCAACACCCTCTGCGGCATGCTCAAAACGCTCGATATTACGCTTCATTTCGCTATACCAAGTCGCTAATTTCAAACCAAAAGTTGTAGGTTCTGCATGAACACCGTGTGTACGTCCCATCATGATGGTGAACTTGTGTTCACGCGCTTTATCAGCAATAATCTCAAGAAAAGCTGCTAAATCACGACGAATGATATCGTTTGCTTGCTTGTAAAGATAGCCGTAAGCGGTATCTACCACATCAGTTGACGTAAGACCGTAGTGCACCCACTTACGCTCTTCTCCAAGTGTTGCAGAAACAGCACGTGTAAAAGCCACGACATCATGACGCGTTTCTTCTTCAATTTCTAAAATACGAGCAATATCAAAATCAGCTTTTTCACGGATTTTTGCCACATCTTCCTTAGGAATCTCACCGAGCTCTGCCCAAGCTTCATCCGCTAGGATTTCCACCTCAAGCCAAGCACGGTATTTATTTTCCTCACTCCAAATTGCCGCCATCTCAGGGCGTGAATAACGTTCGATCATGTTATGATACAGAGGGAGTCTAAAAAGCAAGAGAAAATAGGAGACTGACGCAGTGTGCTTGCACACTAGGAAGCCTATCTTTTTTCCGATGATTTTAGCACGAGTTCAAACACTTGAACTTTCCCTCTTCTCCTTTCTGTTGTTTAAAGTTTAAGTTGCTAAATCTAGGAAATCCGTAGCCCGTATTCAATTCAGAATGCGAGACCCTTATTCCTTTCTTTATTTTTATTTAAATCTTAGTATCAAATTATAGGAATATCCTTAGCTATTTGCGAGCTTTCCATCCAGGTTCAGTTCAGCAAACTAGCTGCCTGTTTTCCTTTCTCTATTTACAATTCGGAACTGAAATCCGTATTCAGTTTATGGACAATTATCTGTATCATCTTTTCACGTCCTATCTACAATTTAGCAACCTTCACCATATCCACGTGGGGGATATCGTCCTCCAGATAGACGTCTGACGTCCGTTCAAAGCCAAAGGATTTATAGAATTTTTCTAAGTAAGCTTGGGCTTGAGCATAGACAGATTTATCTGAGAATCGTTCTGCAACGATATCCAAAGCTGTTTGAACTAATTCTCGTCCTAGCTTGTGTTTGCGGTATTCTTGGCTGACCAAGACCCGCCCTAGCGCCATTTGCTCCCCTTTAGGATAGAGGCGACAGTAAGCTGCCACCTTACCATCCAGCATCTTAAAAAGATGCAAGGACTCCTTGTCCAGCTCATCCACTTCCATATAGGGACATTCCTGCTCAACGACAAAAACAGCCACACGAGCTTGATAGATTTGAAAAAGTTCTTCTGTCGTCAGCTCTGCAAAAGACTTGACCATGTAGTCCGACATAGATATGTCTTCCTTCATTCTCTAAAATTCCTCCACTTGATCTGGCTTATCACTAAAGAGGGTCACATGCCCCATTTTACGATTGTGTTTAGCTTCTTCTTTACCATAAAGGTGTAAGTGAGCATTAGGATGTTTTTTGACAAATGCGACAGCTTTTTCAACATGCTGTCCAAGAACATTTAGCATGACAGCTGGAGCATGTAGGTGAATAGAGGGTAATGGTTCTCCTAAAATCCCCAAAATATGTGTATCAAATTGTGAAAAATCACAGGCCTCAATGGAATAATGTCCTGAATTATGAGGTCTTGGTGCTATTTCATTGACCATAATCTCCTCACCTGCCACAAACATCTCTATACATAGTGTACCAAAAAGTTGCAGGTCTGTGGCAATTTTTTGAGCCATTTGGACAGCTTTTTGAGCTAGCTTATCAGAAATGCGAGCTGGGACAATGGTTTTAGAGAGAATATTGTGGCGATGACTGTTTTCTTGAACGGGAAAAACACTAACCTCTTGACCATTACCTGAGAGAATCACAGAGATTTCCATCTCAAAAGGCACATAATCTTCTAAGACACAAGGCTGCTGATTAGCTAAATCACGTGCACGCACCAAACTTTCCTCATCACTAATAACGACTTGACCATGTCCATCATAGCCACCTGTTGCCGTCTTTAAGACACGCTTTGTCGAAAAATCATAGTTTTCCAAATCCTCTTCTGAGTCAATAACACGATAAGGTGCTATCCCAACACCCGTACTCGTTAAAAAAGCTTTTTCCTTAATACGATTTTGAGAAATGCGCAGTAAATCAGTCCCTTGTGGTAAGGAGGATAAAGACTTCACTGCATCAAGGGTATCAGCATCGACATTTTCAAACTCATAGGTCAAAACATCACACTGTCTAGCTAATTCTCTTAGCGCCTCTTCATCATCATACGACGCCACAATCATCTGACTGACTTGAGAAGCAGGGCAATTCGCTGCTGGATCTAGTGTTATCACCCTGTGCCCGCGATAGATCGCAGCAATAGCCATCATCTGCCCCAGCTGACCGCCACCAATGATTCCGATTGTCTTAGATGAGTTCATGGCTAGACTCCTTTGCTATCTCTCCTTGCTCTTTTGCAAACATCTCCAAAGATTCATTTAGCCTATCGTCTTCAATAGCTAAAATACGGGCAGCACAAAGGGCAGCGTTGGTAGCTCCAGCATCACCGATTGCCATAGTAGCCACAGGAACTCCTCCTGGCATCTGTACAATGGAGTAAAGCGAGTCAACGCCACTAAGCGCACGTGATTTGATTGGCACTCCAATGACAGGCAAGGTTGTCTTAGCTGCTACCATACCGGGAAGATGAGCAGCTCCCCCTGCTCCTGCAATAATCACCTTTATCCCTCGCTGTCTAGCCTGCTCAGCATGCTCAAACATCATATCAGGTGTTCGATGAGCAGAGACTACTTTTTTTTCATATGGAATCGCCAAACGATCGAGCATATCGGCAGCTCGCTTCATTGTTGACCAGTCTGAAACGGAACCCATGATGATGGATACAAGTGCTTGTGTCATATACTACTTCTCCTTATTTAATCGCTTTATCTCCAATATCGGTACGGTAAAAGAGTCCTTTTGTCTCCTGTTCTTTTAAGGCTTGATAAATCACTTGTTGCGCTTCTCTTACGGTATCTGCTGTGGTGACTAACATATAGACACGCCCGCCACTAGAGACCAAGCTTTTACTATCTTTAGCAAAAGAAGCCCCAGCATAATAAGTCGTTATCTCACCACTGGTCTTTTCTGGCAAGACAACACCCTTAGCATACTGCTTGGGATAGCCGTCTGAGGCCACGACAACACCAAGCGTCACGCCATTTTCTTGCCACGTAATATCCGTATCACGCCCTTCAAGAATATCCGTGATATTTTGCGCCAAATCAGATGTCAAGCGAGGCAAGATAATTTGCGTCTCAGGATCACCAAATCGTGCATTAAACTCAATAACCTTAGGCCCTTGGTCTGTCACAATCAAACCAGCATACAACACACCTTTATAAGGACGCCCTTCTGCAATCATCCCTTTTAGGACAGGCTCGACTATAGTCGTCACTGCTTGTTCAATAACCTGTGATTTAAGATGCGGTACAGGAGAGTAAGCCCCCATGCCTCCTGTATTAGGTCCTTTATCTCCATCGTAGGCACGTTTATGATCTTGAGCAGTCGGCATAATGTAGTAGCGATCGCCATTGACAAAGGCAAAGAGAGAAAACTCCTCACCGTCTAAAAACTCTTCAATGACAACCCTAGCACCAGAATCTCCAAATTTATTATCCAGCAGCATCTCTTGCGCAGCATTGACAGCCTCATCCACACTGTTAGCAACCACTACACCTTTTCCAAGAGCAAGTCCGTCTGCCTTAACCACAATCGGAGCGCCCACTTTCTCAATATAAGCTTTAGCTTCTTTAAAATCTGAAAAAGTCTGATAAGCTGCCGTTGGAATCTGGTATTTGGACATGATAGATTTAGCAAAATCCTTAGACCACTCCAGCTCTGCTGCTAGGCGACTAGGTCCAAATGCCATCAAACCAGCTGCTTCAAAGTCATCTACAATCCCTGCTGCAAGGGCATCATCAGGACCAATAAATGTCCACGCCACATGATGTGCTTTAGCAAAGTCAATCAAGGCTGAATGTTCGGAAATACCAATAGGTACCAACTCTAGCCCATCCAAAGTCATTCCATCATTTCCTGGAGCAACATAAACTGTCTCTACCTTATCTGAAGCCAACAACTGCTTAGCAATCGCGTGTTCACGACCTCCTGAGCCAACAACTAAAAGTTTCATGACAAATAACACTCCAAAGACCCATCTAATAACTAATAAAGGCATTTAGCCATATGCTTAGACTGTCTTCCCTTTCAAATTACGAATTATACTTAGTTATTATATCATATTTGTTCGGATAATGCTTGCTTGTATTGCATTTTATCTCAAAAAACAAAGTAAAAAGGCATCGTTGACACGATGCCTTTTTAGGAGATTTTGAAAAAGAAAAAGTTTTAGGATGATCTTAGTATAGCTAAGCTTCCTTAAAAAAATCTTAAAACCATAGTTTTTAACTTTTATCAAAAAAATAAGAACAGCCGATAGCCGTTCTTATTAGGAGATTTTATGAAAAAGTTTTAGGATAATCATAGTATATCTTCCATGGCTTAAAAAAAGCTAAAAGAAATCCTAGTCAATCCATAAAACCTTCTAAAAGCTATTTAATACTAAGCTTTTCTTAATGCCTAAAATGACGAACACCTGTGAAAATCATCGTCAAACCATGTTTATTGGCAGCATCAATAGACTCCTGATCACGAACAGAGCCACCAGGTTGAATAATAGCTTTGATACCAGCTGATGCAATTTCTTCGATATTATCAGCAAATGGGAAAAAGGCATCACTCGCTAAAACAGCTCCATCCAGACGATCTTTAGCTTGCTCAAGAGCAATTTTCACAGAACCCACACGATTTGTTTGACCTGGACCTACACCTAAGACCATATGATCGTTGGTAATAATGATACCATTTGATTTGACATATTTGATGGATTTCCATGCAAATGACAGAGCCTCCTGTTCGGAAAGACTTGGTTGTCTCTCAGTAACAATCTGCCAGTCTTCTGGATTTTCGGTCACGACATCTTGATTTTGCACCAAAAGCCCTCCAAGAACCCCAGTCACCTCAGCTTCTGTCTCACTGTCTTTTTGATGTTCAAAATCAAGTGCTAAAATACGCAAATTCTTTTTCTTTTCCGTGAGAATAGAGAGAGCTTCTTCTGTATAACTTGGTGCAATGATGATTTCTAAGAATATCTTATGCATTTTTTTAGCGGTATTAGCATCTACTTGACGATTTAAGACAACAATACCTCCAAAAATAGAGACTGGGTCAGACTCATACGCATAATCCCAAGCTTGCTCAATCGTATCTGCCTGACCAATACCACAAGGATTCATATGTTTGAGAGCAACAACAGTCGGACGATCCGTAAAATCACGAATAATACGAATAGCTGCATCCGCATCACGGATATTGTTAAATGACAACTCTTTACCATTGAGTTGCTTAGCTAACGCGATAGAGTAGTCTTGTGGCAAAGCTGTCTGATAAAAATCAGCAGCTTGTTGAGGATTCTCACCATAGCGCATGGCTTGTTTAAGCTCATAAGTCAAGGTCAACTTCTCAGGTTTTTCCTCACCGACCTGCTTTGTGAAATAATCAGCAATCAAAGCATCGTAAGCTGCCGTATGACGAAATACTTTAGCTGCCAAAGCTTTTTTCAACTCAATGCTCGTCTCATTCTTTTCAGACAACTCCTCTAACACAGTCGCATAATCAGCTGGGTCAACAACAACAGTGACACTCGCATGATTTTTGGCAGCTGAACGAAGCATAGATGGTCCACCAATGTCGATATTTTCCACTGCTTCTTCATAAGAAACGTCAGGTTTTAGGATCGTTTCTTTGAAAGGATAGAGGTTCACCACAACTAAATCAATCAGCTCAATAGCTTGTTCTTTAGCTGCTTTTAGGTGACTATCTTGATCACGACGTGCCAGAAGCCCACCATGAATCTTAGGGTGTAGTGTCTTAACGCGGCCGTCCATCATCTCTGGAAAACCTGTCACATCATCAATCGCAATAGTATCCACTCCCGCCTCGTCAAGAGCAACTTTTGTCCCACCAGTTGAGATAATCTCCCAACCTAGTCTATTAAGTTCTTGAGCGAATGCTACAATACCTGCTTTATCAGATACGCTGATTAGTGCGCGTTTCGTTGTCATGTTTTCTCCTTTTAAATAAAATATGGTTTTAAAGTTACTAAAGGTTAATCTAACTCGTATAAAAGGTAATGGTCAATAGTCATTGCTTACGCCCCACACCTAAACTCTCCAGCACTTGAGGATATAGGATATACTCCGCTTCATGGATACGTGCTTCAAAGCTCTCAAGTGTATCGTCAGACAAGCGAGGAACACGTACTTGCTTGATGATTTGACCACTATCGACACCACTATCGACCCAATGAATCGTAACACCACTTTCCGTAACGTTTGCTTTCCACGCATCTTCAATACCATGTGCACCTGGAAATTCAGGCAAATAAGCTGGATGGATGTTAATCATACGTCCTTCATAACGTGACAGTAGTGTTTCTGCGACAATCTTCATATAGCCTGCCAGCACCACCAAGTCAATCTCATAACGCTCTAACAACTCAACAATGGCCAATTCATAATCAGCTTTGCTTGAAAATTCTTTAAGTTCAAAGGCATATGAGGGAACTCCAAGCTGATTGGCACGCTCTAACACATAAGCATCACGGTGATCTGAAAAGACAAAAGCCACTTCAAATTGCTCTGCAATCACTTGAAAATTAGAACCATTACCTGACGCAAACACTGCTATTTTTTTCATTTGATAACCACACTTTGTGTCTCTTTGGCAACGATACGTCCAATCTCATAGACTTCCTCATCTACCAATGCTCTTACCTTAGAAACATTTTCTGGAGCGACAGCTAAAATCATCCCAAGCCCCATATTGAAAATTTCAAACATCTCTTGATGATTGATTTTACCGTAGGATTCGATAGCTTTAAAGATAGGTAAAACAGGAATCTTAGCTTCCTCTATCTCTGCTGCTAAATCATCTGAAAACATACGAGGGACATTTTCGATAAAACCACCACCTGTGATATGAGCAATCCCATGAACAAGATTCTCCTTGATAAGCGGTAGCAAGGCTTTCACATAAATACGCGTAGGCTCTAAAAGAGCCTCTTTTAAAAGCTGGCCATCAAGCTCTGGTAGGTACTCATCGCCTGTGTAATTCTCAAAAACACGGCGGACAAGAGAATAACCATTAGAATGAATACCGCTTGAAGCTAGTCCCAAAAGAACATCACCTTCTGATACCTTTGAGCCATCAATAATCTGAGATTTCTCGGCTACACCTACTGCAAATCCTGCCAAATCATAATCATCAGCACCATACATACCAGGCATTTCAGCAGTCTCACCTCCGATAAGAGCAGCACCTGCTTGAACACACCCCTCAGCTACACCTGCTACGACTTGCTCTAGTTTTGAGGGGTCATTTTTGCCAGTCGCAATATAATCTAAAAAGTAGAGCGGCTCAGCACCTGCTGCGACAATGTCATTGACACACATAGCCACACAGTCTTGACCAATAGTATCGTGCTTATCATACTTGATAGCTAGCATCAACTTAGTTCCAACACCGTCTGTCCCAGAGATAAGCACTGGCTCCTTCACATCGATAGCACTGAGGTCAAACATCCCTCCAAAGCCCCCCAAGGCTCCCATGACTCCTAGACGTTCTGTCTTTGCGACATGTTTTTTGATGCGTTCTACCACTTCATAACCTGCTTCAACGTCCACTCCAGATTGAGCATAGGCATTTTTAGACATGATTTCTCCTTTTTTGACTAATCCTTTTTAACATTATCAATATAAAAACTGGTCTTTTCTTCAAGACTACGGAGGTATTCTGCTTCGTAATCATAAAGAGGTGTTGGGTATTTTCCATCAAAATAAGCCACACAAAGACCACCATTTGGTGCATCAGTTTCTAAACCAACCGAATCAATCAGACCTTCTAAAGACAAGAAAGTCAAACTATCCGCACCGATAATATCGCATACCTCATCGACACTATGGTTCGCTGAAATCAACTCACGACGGGTCTGAATATCAATCCCATAAAAGCAAGGATACTTTAGAGGAGGACTAGCAATCGCTACATGAACCTCAGCTGCTCCTGCTTCTCTAAGTAGCTGAACGATACGGCGTGATGTTGTCCCTCGGACAATAGAATCATCTACCATAACGACACGTTTCCCTTTAACAATACTAGATACAGCAGACAACTTCATCCGAACACCTTGCTCACGGAGTTCTTGAGTCGGCTGGATAAAGGTTCGTTGCGTGTATTGATTTTTAATCAAGCCCATTTCATTTGGCAGGCCTGATTCTTCTGAAAAACCTGAGGCTGCTGATAACGACGAATTAGGGACACCAACGACAATGTCAGCGTCATGTTTAAATTCTTGAGCTAGTCTTCGACCTGTATTTTTACGAGCTGTGTGCACATTGATACCATTGATAACTGAATCAGGACGCGCAAAGTAAACATACTCCATAGAACAAACAGCCAACTGCGTGTCATCAGTATAAGTATCGTAGTGGATACCTTCATCATCAACAACGACAATCTCACCAGGCTTGACATCACGAACCCACTGCGCACCAATCACTTCAAACGCACAGGTCTCACTAGAGATGACCCAAGCACCATTTTTCATCTTTCCGATAGACAGTGGTCGAAAACCATTTGGATCCATTGCTGCAATCAGCTTATCTTCTGCCATCAAGAGATAAGCAAATCCACCTTTGACAATGTTGAGCGCTTCTTTCAGTTTGCCCATAAAATCGGGATTGTGACTACGACGGATAAGATGAGCTAGTATCTCTGTATCAGAAGAACTCGAAAAGATAGCTCCCTGACGTTCTAGCTCGCTCTTTAGAGTCAACGTATTTGTCAAATTACCATTATGCGCTAAACCAAATTGTGTATCTGAAAAACGGAAATGAAACGGTTGGATATTGTCAATAGAGGCCTCACCTGTCGTTGCATAGCGGACATGACCAATCGCTCCGTGACCTTTTAATTTATCCAAATCAGCTGGATTATGAAAAACTTCTGAGACCAACCCTGTCGCACGATGGCGCAACAAATTGCCCTTATCATTAGAAAGAATGCCTGCGCCTTCTTGACCGCGATGTTGAAGACTATGCAGTCCAAAATAAGTCACTTGGGCAGCTTGAGGATGTCCCCAAATCCCAAAAATACCGCATTCTTCATTTAAAGATTTTACTTCGTATGTCATACTTACCTCAAATACAGGTCACTTAAACTACTTGCTTTGACCTGTCAACTGTTGACAAAGACTTGATAATCAAGTCTTTGTCACGAACATGTGCTACTGGCTTACTTTCCTGTAAAATAAGCGACTGCACTTTCAAATAATCGTTGATTTTTATTACCAGGGATGTTTTGGAACAAACCTTCTTCGTAGCGCTCAGAATGCCCCATCTTACCGATGATTTGACCATTACGACTGGTAATCCCTTCAATAGCAAAATGAGAACCGTTTGGATTGTACTTGCTATCCATACTTGCCTTCCCATCAAAATCAACGTATTGGCTCCAGATTTGACCGTTATTTCGCAAAGATTCAAATTCCTCAGCTGTTACGACAAATTTCCCTTCGCCATGTGATACTGGAATCGCATGAATATCTCCAACACTTACACCTGATAACCAAGGTGAGTTCGTATTTACAATGCGTGTTTCCACCATTTTGGCAACATGTTGATTGGCATCATTATAAAATAGTGTCGGACTTGTTTCATCAGCCTCTTCAAAATTACCATAAGGTAAAAGCCCAGACTTAACAAGAGCTTGGAAGCCATTACAGATACCAATAATCAGACCGCCCTTTTCAATAAAGCTATCAATCGCCTGACGGACCTTTTCATTTAACAAGATATTAACGATAAACTTAGCCGAACCATCTGGCTCATCTGCTGCTGAGAAACCACCTGCAAAGAAAATAATCTGAGATTTTCCAATATGTTCAACCATAGTGTCAACAGACTGACTGATAGACTCTTCATCCAAGGTCACAAATGGCACGAGGTTAACACACGCACCAGCTGCCTCAAATGCTTTGGCAGAATCATATTCTGAGTTGGTTCCTGGAAAGACTGGAATGTAAACCAAAGGTTCCTTAACGACTTCTTTAGCCGTTTTCACAGAATCACTAATCACCTCTGGGACATCAGCTAGGGTTGTTTCTTGCTTAAACTCTGTCGGATAAACGGCTTCTAACTTCCCTTCAAAAGCAGCTAATAAGTCTTTTCCATCAAGACTGACACCATTGACATCTAGTGTAAACAGGTCCGTCGTTTTACCTAGCTTGTAAACCCCTTCTATATCTTGTGATGACGTAAAGACAAAACCACCTAGCTGGGCACTCAATGCCTTATCAAGCTCATCTAATGTCAAAGTCGCCCCGATACGATTTCCAAAGCTCATCAGAGCAAGGCTCTCCATAAGCCCGCCATATTTCACCGCAGCAGCTGCTGTAATAGGATAAGTCTTTCTCAACTCCTCAAAGCGTGTAAAGTTAGCTTTGATAGTCTCAAAGTCTATCTCTACTCCAAGCTCACCACCTGGGAGGTAATAAATAAACTCATCTGCAGCTTTAAACTCTGGCGAGAGAACGTCTCTCACATCTGCTGTCGTCACACCAAATGCCACTAAAGTCGGAGGGACCGTTAAGTCCTCAAAAGTACCGCTCATCGAGTCCTTACCACCGATAGATGGCAAACCAAGCTGTATCTGTGCCTCAATAGAGCCTAACAAAGCTGACACAGGCTGACCAAATCGCTCTGCCTCTTTATCCATACGCTCAAAATACTCTTGATAAGAAAAACGTGCACGAGACCATTGCGCTCCTGTCGCGACTAAGCGAGCGGTCGCTTCAATAACCGCATAAGCTGCACCATGATAAGGAGACCATTCTGCCAGATAAGGATTATAGCCTTGCGCCATGACAGAAGCCGTGTGAGTCACACCATGTCTTACTGGTAACTTCTGAACAGAACTTTCTGTAGGCGTAATCTGATAACGTCCCCCAAGCGGATGGTTAACTGTCGAGCGACCGACAGAACTATCAAAGATAGTCTGTAATCCTTTTTGGCTAGCATGATTCAGCTCAGACAGCACACTCAAAATATCTTTTTTCAAGGTTTCTGTTGAGGTTGTTCGTTTTTCTGGTAAAACAAGGTCTTTATCAACAACCTTAGCATCTACCACTACTCGCACACCATTAGTATCAAGGAAAGAACGCTCAATATCTACAATCGTTTCACCATTCCATGTCATCACGAGATTAGCTTTTTCAGTCACTGTGGCAACAGCGACAGCATGGATATTTTCCTTAGCACATGCTGCGATAAAGGCATCCACATGACAAGGCGCAACAACTACAGCCATACGCTCTTGACTCTCTGAAATGGCAATTTCAGTACCGTTTAATCCAGCATATTTTAGCGGTACCTTATCCAAGTCAATCTCTAGCCCATCCGCTAGCTCACCAATAGCAACGCAGACACCACCAGCTCCAAAATCATTTGATTTTTTAATGAGACGTGTCACATCGCCATCTCTAAAGAGTCGCTGAATCTTACGTTCCTCAATAGCATTTCCTTTTTGAACTTCTGCGCCAGCAGTCTCAACAGACTCTACCGTCTGAACCTTCGATGATCCAGTCGCCCCACCAACACCGTCACGTCCTGTCTTACCGCCAAGTAAGATAATAACATCACCAGCTTCTGGCTTTTGACGGACAACATTTTCTTTTGGTGCGGCACCAACAACGGCCCCCAGCTCCATACGCTTAGCCACAAAGCCTGGATGGAAATACTCACGAACATAAGTGGTCGCAAGACCGATTTGATTACCATAAGAGGAGTAGCCATGTGCTGCTGTTTTAGAGATGACCTGCTGAGGCAGCTTTCCAGCACGTGTCTCAGATAAGGCTTGGGTGATATCACCTGCTCCTGAGATACGCATCGCTTGATAAACATAAGAACGACCTGACAATGGATCTCGAATAGCGCCACCAATACACGTTGCAGCACCACCAAATGGTTCAATCTCCGTTGGATGATTATGGGTTTCATTTTTAAACATGAGTAACCACGGCTCTTTGACACCGTCGACATCAACTTCAATCTCAACTGAGCAAGCGTTGATTTCATCAGAAACTTCCATGTCATCTAGGCGACCATTAGCGCGCTCATAGCGTCCAAAAATAGTGGCCATATCCATCAACGTTTGAGGTTTATCTTGACGACCTAGCTCTGCACGCATGGCAAGATACTTATCGTATGTTGCTTGCAATTGCTTATGAAATTGGGATGCTGAAAAATCAATCTGACGCAACTCTGTCTCAAATGTCGTATGACGACAATGATCGGACCAATAAGTATCTAATACTTTTAACTCAGTTTCCGTTGGTACACGACCAATAGACTTAAAGTAGTCTTGGATAAAGAGAAGATCATCAACCTCCATCGCTAAACCTTGATCAGCTTTATAGTGGCTAAAGTCCTCTGCTGTGTAAGTCTCAAAAAAATCTAAGCTTGGAATTCGCTTATCTGACTTAGAAAAAGCTTGTCGTTGTAGTGGCTGATCGATCGCTTTAAAGCGTGAATCAACTGGATTGAGTAAGTAAGATTTGACTGCTTCTAGCTCTCTGTCATCAATATCTTTATTAACCAGATACAGTTTAGCAGTCGTTACAGTTGCTGCTTTAGCACCAAGCAAGAACAAAGCTTCTTGACTGCTGGCAGCGCGTTGATCAAACTGTCCTGGGAGAGCTTCAATGGCAAAGAAAGCGTACTTCAAAAAAGCTTCTTTGACACTTTCTTCTGACAAGATCGTATCTGTCACTTTTTCAGAAAAGATATGCGCTTTAGCACGCTCTAGTAAGCTATCTTCCAAATCAAAAACATCATAGACCTGTACCAAGCGCACATCAGACAAAGTTTTCAGTTGAAGATTATGCTTTAGCTCATCTAACAAAACCTGCGCCTTAATGTTAAAATCCTTTTTTTTCTCCACAAAAATACGTGTATCCATAGCTTTTGCTCTTCCTCCTCTAAGCCAATGTCTGCAATTTTTCTAAGACAACTTCATAGACATCTGTAAGACTACCTAAATCACGGCGAAAAACATCCTTATCCATATGATTACCTTGTGCGTCCCATAGACGACAATTATCAGGTGAAAACTCATCTGCTAAAATAATGTGTCCATCCTTATCTCGCCCAAACTCTAATTTGAAATCAATGAGGTTCAAACCAATCTGAGAAAACCAATCTCTTAGTAAATCATTGATTCGACGCGTTTCAGCTTTGATGTAGTCAATCTCTTCTTGACTGGCAATAGCTAAAAATCCCACATGTTCATCATTGATAAAAGGATCATCTAAATCATCATTTTTATAGTAAAACTCTACGATAGGCGTCTCTAGTACAACTCCTTCTGACACAGCAAAGCGTTTTGAAAAAGACCCTGCACAGACATTACGTAAGACCACCTCTAAGGGAATAATCTCCACTTTTTGATTCAGCTGCTCCGTATCAGACAACTGCTTGATGAAATGCGTTTTAACACCTGCGGCATTTAATTTCTCAAAAAGAAGTGAGGAGATACGATTATTCAAGGCTCCCTTGCCCACAATCTCTTCTTTACGTGCGCCATTTAGCATGGTAGCTTGGTCTTTATAGACTGAAATAATCACATTCTCATCACTTGTCGCATAGATATCTTTCGCTTTTCCTGTATAAATCAAGTCGGTTTTCATGATTTCATTCGCCTTTCGCTCTATTATATGACTAATAGTATCATAAAATAGACAATCGTTCAAGTTTTTGCGTACTTATGTCAGTTTATCTTTTTTTAACGTTCGTCATTTAAGAACATTAAAAAGCCTGAGATAGCTCAGGCTTTTGTTGTCTTATGTAATTGATTAGCGATATAATCTAATAATTCTCCCATAGACGTCATTTGATCAACAGCTTCATCAGGAATAGTGAGTTGAAAAGTATCCTCTAACTTAATAATCAATTCCATCAAGGCAATGGAATCAATACCTAAATCCTCTTGTAAACGCGTTGATTCCGTGATAACAATATCTTTTTGATGAAGTTGCTGGCGAATAATAGTAACAATGCTTGTAAAAATCTCATCTCTTGTCATCTAAGAGACCTCCTCTTAGTCTTTAGGAGTTAGAGCTTTAACAGACTGCTCCACAACTTTCGTCTCAAGCATGGTACGGACTTGCTTAATGGTGCTATATACAGCCTTATCATCACTAGAGCCGTGACATTTAACAACAGGGGCTTTTAAACCAAATAACACAGCACCACCAGCATCAGAATAATCCATAATCCCTTTGAGATTATAGAGTGTTGGCTTTAATAAAAGAGCACCTAACTTAGCACGCGCACCACCATTAGCAATACTTGATTTTAAAGCTGATAGAATGCTAAGTCCAGTTCCTTCCATGGTTTTTAAGACTGCATTTCCAGTAAAACCATCTGTCACAACCACATCCGCTACACCACTCATCAAATCACGCGCTTCAACATTTCCAATAAAATTCAGACTGGCGTCGCTAGCTAAAAGATCATAGGTCTCCTTATGCATAGGATCCCCTTTAGTCTCTTCTGTTCCATTATTTAATAAAGCGATCGTCGGTTTGGTGATACCACGCACATTTTGAGCGTAAAAAGAACCTAAAATGGCAAATTGATGTAAGTGGTGAGCTGTATTTTCAGCATTAGCGCCAAGATCAAGCATATCGTAACCACGACCATCTATGGTAGGCATTGTAGACATCAATCCTGGGCGGTCAACCCCTTTAATACGCCCCACAACAAACAATCCAGCGGCCAATAAAGCGCCTGTGTTGCCAGCTGAAATCACTGCATCTGCTGCACCTTCTTTAACAGCCTGTGCTCCAAGCACCATAGATGCTTTTTTCTTACGACGAATAGCTTTTGCTGGTTCATCATCTGAATTGATTTTTTCATCTGTATGTATGATTGTTACACGCTCTTTAGCTGTTAAGTAATGTGTAATTTTGGTTTCGTCACCATATAGTTGAACCTCAATATCTGAAAAATCAGCAAGGGCTTGGTTGACCCCTTCTACGATAGCTTTAGGGGCATTGTCTCCCCCCATAGCATCCACAGCTATTGTCTTCATGAATAGTCACCTCATCTTTAGTTTTCACTTATTATACCATGATTTTACGCTCTTTAACAGTTTACAGGCAAGGTTATGAAAGTTCTTAATCTTATGAAAAAAAGATTGAGATATGTTCTCAATCTTCCTTTGGCGTCATGATGTGACCCCATGACTCTAAGTCATCTAAAAATTTTTTACTCTTGAGATGAATCCCAACATAATTATCATAAATTTGATCTAGAAATTGCCTGATTTTATGCTTCATCTCTGGTTTTATAGAAATGCTTTTCAGCTCTTCTAAAGAAATCTGTTGAAAACGATCTAAAAGGTATAAAACATTAGGATCTACATGACTACGCCTATCATCCTTATCATAATGATTGGGACATAAAAGCCCTGAATAACGGTAAGAGAAATCAAAAGGTAACCCAATTCTGTGGCAAAAACAGCACTCATGAAAATTGATAGTAGCTCCAAAACGCTCCAAAATCTGCACTTCAAAGATATTAGTTACGATAGTTGCATCTAAACCCTCTTCCAGCAGATTTAAAACAGTCACTAAAAACTGAAACAACTTTCCATCAACCACCTTATCTTCTATGGCAGCATCTGCTAAAGCCATCATATAGCTGGCATTCGCTAAAGCAAAAATATCCTGATTGATGTGATCATAGCGCTTAGCGTGCTTATAGTCAACAATATAAGACAAACCTGAATCATTAAGGCGTAGGATAAAGTCCGCTAGCATCAACGGTTGGATGACTGCGTTTAGCGATGATTGACTAGCATGTTTCACGAAAAACATTCGTTTGCCACTTGTCTTTGTAAATATCTTAACCAATTTATCATCTTCTCGATAATCACGATTAAAGAGAATCAGACCCGATGTTTCTTTAATGTCCATAAGAGTCCAAGAACACCTCTAAACGCTCCATAGCAGTCTCTATTGTCTCCATGCTGGCTGCATAAGATAAACGCACGTAGCCTTCCCCATATTTTCCAAAAGCAATACCTGGGATAATCGCAACTGCTTCTTGGCGGGCAAAGTCTTGACAAAAGCGAAAAGAGTCTTGCGGATAACCTTCTGGGATTTTCGCAAAAATATAAAAAGCACCTGTCGGCTTGATAATTGAAAAACCAAGCTCTGTCATCTTAGCGATAATATAATCACGACGCTTGATATATTCCTGACACATAGGAAGAGCATCATCTTTTCCAGCACTCAATGCTTCTATAGCGGCAAACTGAGAAATTGTACTGGCTGCTGTCACCAAATATTGGTGACTCTTAATCAGCTGAGCACACAGAGCCTCTCTCGCAAAAATCAAACCGATCCGCCAACCTGTCATCGCATGCGATTTAGATAGACCGTTGATTAAAATAGTCTGCTCAGGAAGATATTCAGCAATAGAGACATGCCCTTCACCATCATAATTCAACTCTGAATAAACCTCATCGCTAACGACAAAGATGTTATATTTTTGAAGAACCTCAGCAAACCCTTTAATCTGCTCACGATTGTAAGTGACACCTGTAGGATTAGTCGGGTAATTCAAAAGCACAGCCTTAAGCTTATCGCCTTGTGCTAAAATAGCGTCTTCCAACATCTCTGGCGCCAACACAAAATCATTAGCCCTTGTATCAATTTCAACAATTTCAGCTCCAACTAGATTGACAATAGGTTCATAACCTGGATAAGCTGGCGCTGGCAGTAGCACCGTATCACCTGGCTCTAAAATAGCTGTTAAAGTGGCAGATAAGGCTTCTGTCGCACCTATTGTCACTAGAATTTCCTTATCAGGATCATAATCAAGGTTGTATTTTTCCCTAACAAAGTCACTTGCGGCTTGACGCAAACTCAACAGACCACTCATCCCTGTGTAATGAGATTGATTAGCGTCGATAGCTCTTTTAGCAGCATCTTTAATATGCTCTGGAGTTGTAAAATCTGGCTCCCCCAACGTCAATTTTAAAATACCTGGCACATCTGAAATTGATTGGTCAAATTGCCTAATCAACGACACCTCAATCTTATCCAAATGTTTATTAAAACGGTTTAACAGTTCCATAACTCACTCCTGTCATTTTCTTTTTATTATTATACTAGAATTTTATCGTAATTGCACCCTCTAATCACTTATCCACATGTGGATAAGTTGACTATAATAAAAAAGATGGCGAACCATCTTTTTTAACTTACAAGCGAGCTGCCATTTCAAATAAAGGCGATAGCGGTCTTTTTTCATGAATACGAATAATCGCATCGGCAATTAAATCGGCAATAGAAATTTGCTCTATTTTCTCAATTAAGCGCTCTTCTGGAAGGAAAATCGTGTCTAAAACAACTAATTTTTTAATCGCTGATTTATCAATATTATCAAGAGCGGGTCCTGACAAAACAGGATGCGTACAAGAAGCATAAACCTCAGTTGCTCCCTCAGCAGCTAGCGCATCCGCAGCATGACAAATTGTCCCTGCCGTATCAATCATGTCATCAATCAAAATACATTTTTTACCCTTGACATTACCAATAATATGCATCACTTCACTAGTATTCATCTTAGTAACACTACGACGTTTATCAATAATGGCAATTGGTGTTTTAAGGTATTGAGCCAACTTACGAGCACGTGTCACACCACCGTGGTCAGGGCTGACAACCACAACATCATCACCAATAAGACCATTGCGATCAAAATATTCAGCAATCAAAGGGGCTCCCATCAAGTGATCTACTGGAATATCAAAGAAACCTTGAATCTGTGCAGCGTGCAAATCAACCGTTAATAAACGGTCAACACCTGCAACTTCCAACATATTAGCTACTAGCTTAGACGTAATTGGCTCACGTGAGCGTGCCTTTCTGTCTTGACGAGCATAACCGTAATAAGGCATAACCACACTAATCGTCTCAGCACTAGCACGCTTTAGCGCATCCACCATAATCAAAATCTCCATGAGATTGTCATTTACAGGAGAGCTTGTTGACTGTAAAATAAAGACATGATGTCCACGGATAGACTCTTCAATGTTTACTTGAGTCTCCCCATCTGAAAATTGACGCACTGATGATTTCCCAAGGGGAATACCAATGGTATCGGCAACTTTCTGTGCTAGCTCCTGGTTGGATGAGAGAGCAAACAACTTCAAATTTGAATAAGACATGATTTCCTCCAATGATTTTATCCTATACCATTGTACCGTTTTTTATCCTATTTTTCAATCTGAAAAGAGCTCGAAGATGACTTCGAACTCTTGCTTATTACGATTATGGATAAATGTAGTAAACAGCACTTCCACTCCAAGTACTAGTTGGATCAAAAGTTCCACGGTAGTTACCAATACTCATGTTACCATTAAAGTTAGATTCCATAACTTGAATTGATGTTGAGCTATTGACAGCTGTTACATAGGCAACATGACCATAGCCACCACCATCAGTTGGCCATACTGCAACAGAACCTACAACTGGTGTTGTTCCAACAGAATGTCCTGCAGCTTGCGCACTTGCAATCCAGTTATTAGCATTACCCCAGTTGTTTCCGACCCATGATGCCATTGATTTAACACCCCAAGTACATTGACCAACTGGGTAAGTATTTGGTCCACTTGCTGTTGATGTAGTCGTTACTGCTGGCGCTGTTTGTGTCGTGGTAACGGCTGGTGTAGCTGTTTGTGTAGTCGTTGTTACTGAAGCAGCTGGTGTTGTCGTTGCCGCTGGCGCTTGTTCAACTGTCGTTGTTTGCGCAGGAGTAGAGACAACTGGTGTTGCAGCTACTGTTTCAGACTGAGCAGGAGCAGCTACTTGACTTTGTACCTCAGAAGTTGCTACTGAGCTTACTTCACTAGTAACAGTTTCAGAAACTACAGCTTCGCTCTGAACTGGTGATACAACCTCACTTGCAACTACTGAAGATTGTTCTGATGTAGCAACTTCAGAAGATACAGCCGCTTGAGAAGCTTGTTGAGCTGCCATTTCTTCTTGAGCTTTAGCCTGTGCAGCAGCCGCAGCTTCTGCTTGGGCTTTAGCCTCTGCCTCTGCTTGAGCCTTAGCGGCAGCTTCTGCTTCAGCAGCTTGACGTGCAGCTTCTTCTGCTGCAGCTTTTTGAGCTTGCAAATCAGCTTTTTCATTTTGAGCAGTAGTCATTTGCTCAGATAAAGCTAACTGTGCTACTTCAAGTTCTGCTTGTTGTGTAGCAAGAGCATTTTGGTTTTCAGCAATAGCTGCTTTATTAGCTGCTACTGTATTGATAGCTTCTTGATTTTCAGCTTGTTTTGTTTCAAGTGATGATTTATCACTTTCTTGTTGTTCCAACAATTTTTCATTGGCAGAAACCACTTTATTGATAGAAACTAAACGTGTAATAGCCTCAGAAACTGATTTTGAGTTTAAAATAGAACCAAGGTAGCTTGATGAACCGTTTTGTTTTTGGGCATTACGTGCTTGCTTTTTAATAGCTTCATTACGCGCCACAATCTTAGTTGATAATTCTTGGATTTCTCCAGATAATTTCTCAGATACAGCCTCCAAGCGTGTATTTTCAGTTTCAAGTTCTGCTTGTTGTGATTGTAAAGCACTTACTTGAGATTGAATTGCAGCCACTTGGTTTTGTGCAGCCGCTTGTTCATTAGATAAATTGTTAATCACCGCATCTTTCGCAGCGATTTGCGAATCATAATCATCCGCGTTGGCATTTACAGCAGCCGTTCCTAGTGTTACACCACTAACAAGAACAGCAGATAGAATTCTTTTTTTCATGTTAATACAATAACTCCTTTTTCGATAAGACATACTTATTTTACCAAAAAAACAAGCGTTATATGTTACATCATAATTACAATTTGGTTTGATTTATGATTATTTATGTTTTTTTAAGGTTTACCCGCAAACATAACCTTTAAACTCTTTAAAAGACAACTGTAACTCTCTAATAAACTTAGCCTTTCCTTTGAATCGCTCTCCTGAAATAACCTTTGCCAACTTTACTTTCCCTTCTGCATCTAAAGAAGCTTCTACCTTATTTAACAACTCTTTATAGGCCACAAAATCATCTAAAAGCAACCCCTTATCCTTGATAAAATGTCCATACTCATTGACATCTTCATAAGGCATTCTATCAAAACGACGCTTTTGACTCTCCTGCTTACGAATCACATCCTTTAAATGACTAGAAAACTTCGTCTTAAAGTAACGATAAAACATAGATTCATCATCCAATAACTCTGGATGATGTTTTAGTAAATAATAAAGAACCAATCGCCCTTCTTGTAGCCAATCATCACCATCCCACAACTTGATATAATAATTTCTTTTCATCTTGAAAATGATGGGTTTTACCGTCACAAACAAAATTTCAAATTGTATTAAACTTTTCATAAGCTATCTCCTTAATTAAGTGATAAAGCTATTATACAAAGAAGTTTTTTAAATGAACAGGACATCCATGTCCTTTACAAAATCACTATTTTATGGTATAGGAGAAAAAGTAGATAAAAAAAGAGAGACTAAAGTCTCTCATCAAGCGGAGAATGGGGGATTCGAACCCCCGCGCCAGTTACCCGACCTAACGATTTAGCAAACCGTCCTCTTCAGCCTCTTGAGTAATTCTCCATATATTATAATGGGCACAAGTGGACTCGAACCACCGACCTCACGCTTATCAGGCGTGCGCT
>NZ_JBLBUC010000024.1:0-19927 GCF_047290665.1 Streptococcus lishijunsis
ACCTTTGTGTTTGGCGTGAAGCTCCTGAATGGTTATCATCAATTCTCGATTGGTTCTCTCAGAAACCGTTTCATCGTGATGGAGCCACTTATAATAACCAGACCGAGAAACCTTTAGGAGCCGGCATAGGTAGATAATAGAAGTGTCATCATACGCGTCTGAGTAATCTTTGATAGCTTGAAACTGATTCAGGTAGCGACCTAGCCTTACCTCCTCTTGCGACGCTGAATCTCGTCTAACTTTTTTAGAAGACCAACCTCCATTTCAAGGAGACGATTCCGCTCTTCTAACTGTTTGATTTTCAGTTGTAATTCTTCTTCTGGTGTGAGATTGGGCTTCGTTTCTAGGCCTTTTCCTCGGCGGTCTTCTAAGCCTTGACTCCCACCTTTTTCAAACTTCCTTACCCAAGAGTAGACCTGCTGGTAGGAAACACCATACTTCTCCATCGCTGCTTGATAGTCTTTCTCGTGAGCGATTGTGAAGTTAACAATCTCCACCCGTTCTTTAAATGTGGTCTTGCGTCCTTGTTTCATCTGTGACCTTCCTTTACTAGTAGCTTTTAACTCCTTACCACTAGTATACCGTTTTATCCAGCTTCTGAGAACATAATTTGAAGAAATATGGTACTTTTCAATAATAGCATCTAAACTACCTAGTCCATTGAGATAGTCTAGAACAGCTTGTTCCTTGAGTTCTTGACTGTATTTCTTCCAGGTTCGACTTTCTATTAGACCATCAATGCCGTCTTGTTTATACTTGCGGATCCATTCTCTAACCGTTGAGCGATCAACTTCATACTTTCTAGATAGAGAACCTATGGACTTCCCATTATTCAGATAAAGTTGAACCACCTCTAGTTTTTCTTCAACTGATTTTGGACTTCTTTTGGACATACGAAAACTCCCCTCATAGCTTCTAGTGAATTTTTGTTTTTTCACTGTCCACTATAAGGGGAGTATATCATTTATCAAACTAGGTGCTTTTTTATGTTCTAGGGACTTGTAAGCCTGTGTTAAAGACATGGTGTGGGTCATATTGCTTAGCAAGGTCAAGAAGGCCTTGTCGTGCTTCATCATCCCATGCTTTTTGGACAACCCAATCATCTAAAACAGACGAATAACCACCATAACAACCTGTCGCCACAGCTCTAAGTGCTTCTAAGCTGTCATCTTGCATCAACCATGCCGCCATAAAATACTCTTGATGGCGATTTGAAAAGGCCGTAGCATGAGGTTCAACCTTATTCATCTGCCCACCAATAGTACGCAATTCAAGGGCCATAACAGATGGATGATTGACAGTTTCTATGACGGCATACTTAATCTCTTTTGACCACGTATCTACTAAGGCATTTTGGACATTGATTGGTTGACTACCATCATGAACATCCTTTGGAAACGGAATGACATTGGCATAAGAGGTGATGATTTTATGCTCTTTGACGACAGGATCCAGTTGGTAAAATGGTGCAAAAGATGCCTCTACTATCTCCTCATTACTAAGGGAGCAAACATTATCAGCATGGACAAAGTAAGTCCCTTCTGGTAGTTGGCTAATACTCAAAAAACTAGCCACATAATCTGGCGCTTCTTTGGCTAATTGGCTCCATTTGTCTAAAAAGTCAGACAAATCAGTCGCTTGATAATCTATCTCCAAATAACCAACACTAGCATCATTGGTCTTGGATGCCATAGGCTGTGCCTTAAAGACATACTCAGTCACAAGACCCACTTGTGTCATACCGCCACGAATAGCCCAGAATAAATCACTGTGATTATCTTCACTCACTTGGTAAATCTTCCCATCTGGACAAACAACCGTCGCTGACACCAAACGGTTAATCGTCAAGCCATATGTTTTTGTAAAATAACCAATACCACCAGCAACGGTCAAACCGCCGACACCAACATCACCAAAATTACCACTAGTAATAATCCAATCATGTGGGGCTAAGATCTGAGCCACTTGTCCCCAACGGCAACCAGCTCCTACACGAACCAAGGCTTTCTCCTCATCTAAAATAGTAATATCTGACATCTTAGAGAGATTAAGAACGATGCCTCTTGATTGGTTGAGGCCTTGGTGATACCGTGGCCACCGCTCATCACTGAAAAAGCACACTCATCTCCGTCTTGTCGCAACGCATTGACATAAGCTAAAACAGCTGCGACTTGCTCATTGGTACTTGGGGTGAAAATCACTGCTGGATGTCCTTCTTGCCCACAAGAAGAGCGAAGGTTGTCATACTCACTACTAGATGGTTCCACGCCAAAAGCTTGCAACTCTTTTGGCATTTCTTTCATGTATTTTCTCCTTTTTCAATATGGCTTTATTATAATCTTTTTAATTTAGAAAAACAAGTATGTTGCTTGGCTCAAAAAAGATGACAGAACTACTGTCATCTTGTCAATCCATCGCTTTTAACTCTAAAATCATATCACGCAACTGCGCTGCCAGCTCAAAGTCAAGGAGTTCAGCAGCTTCTTGCATTTGTCCTTCTAATGTCTTGATAGTCTTTTGGCGCTCTGCCTTACTCATGGTCGATACATCAAGCTTTTCAGCCACTTGAGTATCATCTGCTTTATTGCTAATAGCAATCAAGTCACGAATTTCTTTTTTAATCGTCTGTGGCACAATACCATGCTCTTCATTATAAGCCATCTGAATGGCACGACGTCTTGCCGTTTCATCCATCGCTTTTTGCATGGATTCGGTCACCTTATCAGCATACATAATAACATGACCATTGCTATTTCTGGCAGCACGCCCGATGGTCTGGATAAGCCCACGTTCATTACGTAAAAAGCCTTCTTTGTCCGCATCTAAGATAGCCACTAAACTCACCTCAGGAACATCAATACCCTCACGTAGAAGGTTGATACCGATGAGGACATCAAAAACACCTAGACGCAAGTCCCTGATAATCTCGGTACGCTCCAAGGTTTTAATATCTGAGTGCATATACTTGACCTTAATACCCATTTCCTTGAGATAATCCGTCAAATCCTCTGCCATCTTTTTAGTCAGCGTTGTAATAAACGTACGCTCACCTTTATCGACACGGCTATTGATTTCTCCTAGCAAATCATCCATCTGTCCCATGGTTGGTCTTACCTCTACCTCAGGATCTAAAAGACCTGTCGGACGAATGATTTGCTCAACAATGGTATCTGTCTCTTCCAGCTCATAATCCCCTGGTGTCGCTGACACATAGACAATCTGATGAACATGACTTTCAAACTCCTCACGACGCAACGGACGATTATCCAAAGCACTCGGCAGTCTAAAACCATAATTAACCAGCATTTCCTTACGCGAGCGGTCACCATTATACATTCCTTTGATCTGCCCCATCGTCATGTGACTCTCATCGATCATAATCAAAAAATCATCAGGGAAAAAATCTAACAAGGTATAAGGAGGCTCCCCTTCACTACGCCCATCCATATGACGTGAGTAATTTTCAACACCATTGGTATAGCCCATCTCACGTAACATCTCAATGTCATATTCTGTACGCTGACGAATGCGCTGCGCCTCGATAAGCTTTCCTTCTTGCTCAAACTGCGCTACTTGCTCTTCCATTTCCTCCTGAATGTTGGCAATAGCTACTTCCAAGTGCTCATCATTGGTCATAAAGTGTGTAGCTGGAAAGACAACCAAATGCTCAACATCTGCAATGACACGTCCTGTCAAGGGCTCAATCTCACGAATTCTGTCTATCTCGTCTCCGAAAAACTCGATACGAAAGGCATGCTCATCACGACTAGCTGGAAAGAGCTCAACGACGTCACCTCGCACGCGAAAACGCCCACGTTGAAAATCAATGTCATTACGCTCAAACTGAATATCAACCAGATCATTAAGCAGCTTATCTCGTGAGATTTCCTGCATGGGTCTAAGACTAATAGCACTATCAGCATATTCCTTTGGCGAACCCAAACCATAGATACAAGACACTGAAGCAACGACGATAACATCATTACGCTCTAGTAGAGCTGACGTTGCTGAATGGCGCAATTTATCAATCTCGTCATTAACAGAGCTATCTTTTTCGATATAAGTATCACTAGATGGGACATAAGCCTCAGGCTGATAAAAATCATAGTAAGATACAAAATACTCAACCGCGTTGTTAGGGAAAAACTCCTTAAACTCACCGTAAAGTTGACCTGCTAATGTCTTATTGTGTGCAATGACTAGCGTTGGCTTATTGACCTTAGCGATGACCTGACTCATGGTATAAGTCTTTCCTGTACCAGTAGCCCCTTTTAAGATCTGCGCTTTTTCACCACCTTCGATATTGTCCACCAAGGTCTCGATAGCTTGAGGTTGATCACCTGATGGTTCATATTTTGAAACTAATTGAAATACCTTATCTTCTGTTCTATCTATCATAGTCTTCCTCTTTCTTTCCTATTATTGTACCATATTCTTAGCCAAGATGGGAGAGTTGGCTTAGTGAATTTTACATGGTTATGTCAGAAAACCTAACACCAATAATTGACTAAAATTGACTTGTTCACTATATTTTGCTAAAATAGAATGCATACTTTAGAATTTTCACGATTCTATTTGATTTTTTAGAAGGAGACTCACATGAAGAAAACACTTAAGGCAATGTGTATTGCCCTGATGTCTGTATTCATGGTTTTTGGCGCGAAAGTCAGCGCTGATACGATTAACATCGTGTCTGACACCGCCTACGCACCATTTGAATTTAAGGACAGTGACCAAATCTACAAGGGAATCGATGTAGATATCATAGAAGAAGTCGCCAAACGTGCTAATTGGGATTACAAAATGACTTTCCCTGGCTTTGATGCTGCGGTCAATGCCGTTCAAGCTGGACAAGCTGATGCACTTATGGCCGGTACTACGGTCACTGAAGCCAGAGAAAAAGTATTTACATTTTCAGATACCTACTATGACACTTCTATTGTCTTATACACACGTAGCAATGACGATATCTCAAAATATAGTCAGCTCAAAGGCAAAACAGTCGGTGTCAAAAATGGAACAGCTGCTCAGTCATTTCTTGAGGATAACAAAGACAAGTATGGCTATACCATCAAAACCTTTGATACAGGCGATTTGATGAACAACAGTCTAGACTCTGGTGCTATTGATGCTGCTATGGATGATGAGCCAGTCGTCCAATACGCTATCAACCAAGGTAAAGACTATGCTATCAACATGGATGGCGAATCTGTTGGAAGCTTTGCTTTTGGTGTTAAAAAAGGTAGCCAATACGAATATCTCATCGATGATTTTAATACGGCTCTTGCTGAGATGAAAGCTGATGGGACTTATCAGCAAATCATGAACAAATGGCTAGGATCAGATGCTACTAAGACAAGTGCTTCAGCTACTGGAGATGCTAATGCTAAAGCAACCCCACAAAAAGCGTCTTACAAAATTGTATCAGATTCTTCCTTTGCACCATTTGTTTACCAAAATGGTGACAATAAATATGTCGGCTTTGACATGGAACTCATCCAAAAAATCGCTGACCAACAAGGCTTTACTATCGATATTAGTAACCCTGGGTTTGACGCAGCACTCAATGCCGTCCAATCAGGACAAGCTGATGGTGTTATTGCGGGTATGACCATTACAGACCCTAGAAAAGATGTCTTTGATTTCTCAGATCCTTACTATACTGCCAATATTATCTTAGCTGTAAAATCTGGATCTAACATCAAAGCTTACGACGATTTAAAAGATAAGACAGTCGGTGCTAAAAACGGAACGGCTTCCTTTACATGGCTAGAAGAAAATGCTAGCAAGTATGGCTTTGAATTACGTGCCTTTGATGAAGCATCATCTATGTATGATAGCCTTAACTCAGGCTCTATCGACGCTCTTATGGATGATGAGGCTGTTCTGGCTTACGCTATCAAGCAAGGCCGCAGCTTTGAGACACCTATTGCAGGTGAAGCTTCTGGTGATGTCGGATTTGCTGTCAAAAAAGGAACTAATCCTGAATTGATTGAGATGTTTAACAACGGTCTAGCTGCTCTTAAAGAAAGTGGTGAGTATGACAAGTTAGTTAAAAAATACATGACAACCAACACCTCATCAGCAACCAATTCTAGCATTGATGAGTCAACTATTGGTGGTTTAATTTCCAATAACTACAAACAACTCTTACAAGGATTGTGGACAACTATCAGCCTCACTTTGATTTCTTTTGCCATTGCTATGGTGATTGGTATCCTCTTTGGGATGATGAGTGTCGCACCAAATAAAGTCCTTCGTGCCATCTCTGCTATCTTTGTCGATGTTGTCCGTGGTATTCCATTGATGATTGTCGCTGCATTCATCTTCTGGGGCATTCCTAACCTCATCGAGCAAGTCACTGGCAAACAAAGCCCTATCAATGACTTTGTCGCAGCTACTATCGCTCTGTCACTTAACGCAGGGGCCTACATCGCTGAGATTGTCCGTGGGGGGATTGAGGCCGTGCCAAAAGGACAGATGGAAGCTAGCCGTAGCTTAGGGATTTCTTATGGTAAAACCATGCGCAAGGTCATCCTACCACAAGCTGTACGCTTAATGTTACCAAACTTTATCAACCAGTTTGTCATCTCACTAAAAGATACCACTATCGTATCTGCTATTGGGCTTGTCGAACTCTTCCAAACAGGTAAAATCATCATCGCACGTAACTACCAGTCATTTCGTGTCTATGCAATTTTAGCAATCATGTATTTGGTAATGATTACCTTATTGACCCGCTTAGCAAAACGCTTAGAAAAGAGGCTTAACTAATGGCAGATTTAAAAATTGATGTCCAAGATTTGCACAAGTCTTATGGGCAAAATGAAGTGTTAAAAGGAATTGATGCAAAGTTTTACGAGGGCGATGTGGTCTGTATTATCGGACCATCTGGTTCTGGAAAATCCACTTTCTTACGTACTCTAAACCTCTTAGAAACCATTACAAGTGGTAAGGTGACGGTTGATGGCTATGAATTATCAGACCCTAAGACCAATCTTGATAAGGCACGTGAAAATATCGGCATGGTTTTTCAACACTTCAACTTGTTTCCTCACATGTCTGTACTAGACAATATCACCTTTGCCCCTATTGAGCTAGGAAAGTATAACAAAGAAGAAGCTGAACAAATCGGTATGGATCTCTTAGAAAAGGTCGGTCTCGCTGACAAGCGTGATGCTAAGCCAGATAGCCTATCTGGTGGACAAAAGCAACGTGTTGCTATTGCGCGTAGTCTTGCCATGAATCCTGATATTATGCTCTTTGACGAGCCTACATCAGCACTTGACCCTGAGATGGTCGGAGATGTTCTTGAGGTTATGCGTGACCTTGCTGAACAAGGTATGACCATGTTGATTGTCACACATGAGATGGGCTTTGCCCGCAAAGTAGCTAATCGTGTCATCTTCACAGATGGTGGAGAATTTATCGAAGATGGAACACCTGAGGAAATCTTTGATCATCCAAAACACCCACGATTACGTGATTTTCTAGATAAAGTCTTAAACGCTTAATCTAAAACACGCTAATACTATCTTTCACCCCCAAAAGTTAGATTTGACGTCCAACTTTTGGGGGTGTTTTCTTTTTGGTCAAGTCAAAGTCATATCAATTGCTAAATCATTGAAACTTTGGTATGATAAACTTATGCATAATATTGTTTCTGTTTTTTTAGATAGACTAGATGAGCGCATTTTAGTCAAGGTCAATAAAAGCAAGACGCCTTATCATCATTTTTGGCGCTCTAGCCTTTCTTACCTACTTGTGCTAGGCACTACCGTGATTAGTATCTTTTTAACCTTTTGGCTCTTATTTCAAGGGCTACTAAACCAATCTATCTTCTACTACTTAGGAGCTTTGGTCGTACTTATTATTTCCTTTTTCACTAGCTACCAAGTAATATTGTACACTCCGACTGTTATTAAAAATACGATTTTTATCATCGGCAACAGCCTAGTTCGTCTTGTAAAACACTATCGTCGTCCAAATAAGGACAACTTAAAACAGAAATAGCTATAGATTAAAAAGCGTAACGACTTCGTTACGCTTTTTATTATGGTTTAAGACTTTGCTTCTCTTTGTAATCGCAATTGTCGATTTGGATTAAGTTCATTAAATAGGGCCTCTAGCTTTTCTTCTGTCCAAATGTCAGCAGCCGACACAAAGTGCCCCTTATCATCCTTAAATGAGATGGGTTTATCTCCCATTTAGACTACCTCCTTGTATCAATCTACAAATTCAAACTCAAAATTGCCAATACGCACGATATCGCCATCTTTGGCTCCACGTTCACGTAGTGCCTCATCAACACCCATACCGCGCAATTGTCGAGCAAATTTCATAATAGATTCATCACGTTCCATATTGGTCATGACAAAGAGTTTTTCTAACTTCTCACCTGATAGGACCCAAGCGGCATCATCGTCACGTGAAATAACAAATGGACGTTCGTCCTCATTAAAGCCATAGTAGGCTTCTTCTGCTTCCATATCATCAGTATCGTAAAGAAGAAACTCCTCTGTGACATCTAATAATTCTGCTGTCGCTTCTAATAGATTTTCCAAGCCTTGATGTGCCAAACTAGAAATCGGAAAAATCATTGGTAACTCATCAAATTCATCATAGTTAGCCGCTAGTTTTTCCTTGAAGATAGCTAGATTGTCTTCTGCGTCAGGCATATCCATCTTGTTGGCGACGATGATTTGAGGGCGCTCCATCAAGCGTAGATTGTAAGATTCTAGCTCTTTATTGATAGCCAGATAATCCTCATAAGGATCACGTCCTTCTGAGGCAGACATATCAATCACATGCAAAATAACACGTGTACGCTCAATATGACGTAAAAACTGAGTCCCTAAACCAACACCTTGGCTCGCCCCCTCAATCAAACCTGGCAGATCTGCCATGGCAAAACTTTCTCCAGACTTTGTCCTAACCATTCCCAAATTAGGGACGATTGTGGTAAAGTGGTAAGCTCCGATTTTAGGTTTTGCAGCTGAGACTACGCTGAGCAAGGTTGATTTACCAACTGATGGAAAACCAACCAAGCCCACATCAGCTAAAATCTTTAATTCGAGCTCTAATTCACGCTCTTCGCCAGGCTCTCCGTTTTCTGCGATTTCTGGAGCAGGATTACGAGGAGTCGCAAAGCGGATATTCCCACGTCCGCCACGTCCACCATGAGCGATGACAAACTCTTGATCTTGCTCAACAAGGTCTGTAATCACCTTTTTGGTCAACGCATCACGCACTGTCGTTCCAGGAGGTACTGGCACAATCAAATCTTGGGCCCCTCGACCGTGCATACCCTTTGTCATTCCTTTTTCGCCAGCCTTAGCTTTAAAATGACGATTGTAGCGGAAATCCATCAGCGTTCTAAGACCTTCATCGACTTTAAAGATAACAGAGCCTCCACGTCCGCCATCACCGCCCCAAGGGCCTCCATTAGGGACATACTTTTCACGGCGAAAGGCAACCATACCATCACCACCACGACCAGCTTTAACACTAATCTTGGCTGTATCTAAAAACATACTCATCTTCTTACCTATTTCTTTTTAGTTTAAAAAAACGCTGAAACAGCGCTTTTGACTTACATTCCTGTTATTCCAGCAAAAGCTGAAAACAACAAACCACCAATTGTTACAATGATCATCAAGATAACGACAACCAAGGTTAATTTTTCAAATGGTGTTTTTTTACGTGGGCCATTTTCTCCAAATGCCATCAGCTCACCTCTTCTATGATTCTCCTTATTATATTACCATGAATTAGCAGGTTTCGCAATGAAAAACTAAAGACCTACCCCAAAAGCAGCTAAGCTCTCCAACTCTTCTGCTTTTAAAGGACGATAAGCACCTTCAGATAAGGAGTTGTCAAGCACTAGAGGTCCCATACCAACACGCTTCAAGCTGATCACTTCTTTAGCACAAGCAGCCACCATGCGCTTGACTTGATGAAACTTTCCTTCTGAGAGGGTAATCTCAACTAAGCACTCATTCTGATCTTCATCCACCTGTAAAATCCTCAAAGAAGCTGGTTTAGCGGTAAAATCCGACAAGGTCATCCCCGAAGCAAAATCTCTCACATCCTCATCTGTCATAATACCTGATACGCTTGCTTGATAGACTTTATCAACATGCTTTTTAGGCGATAACATGGCGTGTGCTAGCTGACCGTTATTCGTCAGCAACAAAAGCCCCGTCGTATCCTTATCTAATCTCCCCACTGGAAAAAGGGAGTGATGCTTATCTTTTGACTCAATCAAATCTAACACTGTCTTTTGCTGTTTATCCTCTGTCGCAGAAAGAAGACCAGCAGGCTTATTGAGCATATAGTAAACAAACTCTTGGTAAATCAAGGAAATCCCTTGATGCTTAACCGTATCAATCTCAGGATTGACTTGGTGTTTGGCACTCGTAATACACTCATCATTCACTGTAATCTGTTTCTTTTTTAGCAACTGTTTAACAACCGTCCGTGAGCCCAATCCACAACTAGCTAAATATTTATCTAAGCGCATTAGTCCCTCCTTTTCTTTTCATTATACCATGAAACTATCAAAATGAAATACCTACATCATCACATCCGATTAACGTTTACAGTAAGAGACGACTATCTAACAC
Organism: Streptococcus lishijunsis; assembly: GCF_047290665.1. Lineage (NCBI taxonomy): Bacteria > Bacillati > Bacillota > Bacilli > Lactobacillales > Streptococcaceae > Streptococcus > Streptococcus lishijunsis. Next base: position 10,626 of record NZ_JBLBUC010000024.1, read on the forward strand.
CATATTAAGCAACATAAAAAGCCCTTACGAGCTATAAGCTTGATAATAGGGCTTTTTGATGACTTATTTAACAGCGTCTTTAAGGGCTTTACCTGCTTTGAAAGCTGGTACTTTTGAGGCTGCAATTTTGATTTCTTTACCAGTTTGTGGGTTGCGACCTTTACGTGCTGCACGTTCGCGCACTTCAAAGTTACCAAAACCGATCAATTGAACTTTTTCACCTTCTGAGAGCAATTCTGTCACTGCTGCAAAAACAGCGTCAACGGCAACTGCTGCATCCTTTTTAGTTAATTCTGTAGCTTCTGCTACTTTTGCAATCAAATCTTGTTTGTTAGCCATGTTAACAAATCCTCCAATTATTTTATAAGCTTTCGCTTTAACACTTCTTATCATATCTAAAAAGCGCCTTTACGTCAAGTTATTAACGCTTTTCAGAGCTATTTTTCTTGAAAATATCAAAGGTAAAATTATCATTCACAAGGTCAATACTACTAGCTTTAAGATAGATACCAGCATCATTTTTGAGATGTTGCACATTGATATCAATCACTGCTTTCTTAGGGTTAATAACCACAAAATCAGGTAAATGATAGCTAGATTTGATATATTCTAAGACTTCTTTTTTAGGTAGTGAGAGTGTCCCAACCGAAAAAGAGCTCACTCTAAGCTCGACAGCACCGCTTGACAACCTCACAGGATCCAAGTAGATATAAAGCGGAACGGCGTAGCCTAACAGATTATAAGACCCTTCAAAGAGTATAGAAGATGATGCTGCATAAATCTTATAGCTAAAATCATCACGTTGATACTCACTTAAAAAAGCTGCAATCGTAGCGTTTAACTCCTCTTTATGAGTCGTAAAAGTCCCAACCTTGACACTTTTTACCTTATTTTGGGATGTGTTTTGACTGATTGGTTCACGCTTTTCAACAATACGGCTACCTAAAACAGCCACAAAACTAATATTGATAGCTAAAAGGCATAAAAATCCCCACTTCCACCAATTAGTTTGTTTTCCAAGACGCTTTTGTTTCACTGATTTTCTCCATTACTTGATCTGACATGATTTGATAACCGATATTATTAGGGTGAAAATGGTCCCCTTCAAACAATGCATCATTTATCACCGATGAGCTCTCCTGCGTCTCTTGACTCACACCTTCTTTGCCATCAATGCCTTTATAAAGGGCTTCATTGACAGGGACAAAATAAACATCTCTATAATCATCACAGACTTCCTCGGTCGCTTGATTCCACTGGTCGATAACATCCTGCATTTTCGTCATATCAGGAAAATTAAGATAAAAAGGATTGTAAATCCCAATGACATAAATCGGCAAGTCACTATTGTCAGCTCTAGCCGTATCAATAATACTGGCTAAGTGTTTTTGATACTCTTTTTGTGCCTTGCTAAACGCTTCTAAGGTCAAGTTAGCCAAATTCTTTTTAATAACGGCCATAACGTCGTTGCCACCAACGCTCAAGGTCATCAGATTTGCCTTTGTCAAAGCAGAACGAATAGCTTCTTGATTTTGCATACGCTTTAAGATTTGTGTACTGGTATTTCCTGACACACCAAAATTAGCTGATGTGACACGATAATCATAGCGACTCTCCAAAGCTTGCGACACTAAAGGGACAAAGCCACCTTGATGTGTCGTATCTCCGACACCTTGTGTTAGAGAATCACCAATAGCCACATAGTTGAGCTTTTGATGAGAGGCTTTTAAAAAGTCGTCCTTTGTCAGCTGAGGATCTGATTTGGGGATGAGATAAGAAAAGCAGATAAAGGACAAAAGAAGACTCACTAAAAAGAAAGCAAGTCCTGATATTGTTGATTTTTTAATCATAACGCACCATAACGGCAAAGGCATTTTCACCTGTGTGGGTCTGAATGATAGAGCCAGTCTCTAAGACAGAAATAGGTGCCCCTAAAACGGATAGTTTTTCCTTAAAGGCATTTGCCATATCAGCACTACCACAATAAGAAATACCTATTTCTGCGACTGGACGTTCTTTGGCTTGTTCGATAAAGCCGTCTAACCATTTTGTAAAGGCCTTCGCCCCACGTCCCTTAACAATAGGGATAAGCTCATGATTTTTCATTTGCAAAATAACACGAATGTTTAACAATGAGGTCAACATACCTGTCACACGACCAATACGACCACCTTTTACCAGATTCTCTAGGGTTGAGACACCCATAAATAAATCCGATTTTTCACGTACTTCATTGATACGTGCTACAATCGTCTCTAAGTCTGCTCCTTCTTGAGCCAGTTTAGCCGCCTCAACAACCTGAAACTTTTGGCATTGGTCTGTAAAGGTTGAGTCAATCACCGTCACATCAACTCCTGCTAGATTGGCTCCTTGACGAGCTGCCTCAATGGTACCTGACAAGGTATGAGACATGTGAATAGAGATGATATGAGTGGCTCCTTGAGCATACAATCTCTCATACACTTCTGCAAATACTCCAACAGGGGGTTGGCTAGTCTTTGGCAAGTCTTTGCTTTCACGCATAAGATTTAAAAACTTACCTTCTTCTTTTAAGTCATTGTCAGAATAGACGACCCCATCTACCATCACTGATAAGGGGACGACAGTGATATCAAGATCTCTTACAAGCTCTGACTCGATTGTAAGGGATGAATCCGTTACAATTTTAATATTTGCCATAATCTTTTCCTGTCTATTTAAATTTCTCCACTCTATTATACCAAATTTTACACAAATCAGTAATCCTAAAAAGGTAAAAAGCTGGCTCTTTTACATTAAGTTTTCATGCCTAGCAATTCCTTAGCCTGAATGCGAGCGGCTGTTGTGACATTGCTTCCTGCCAACATCTTAGCAATTTCTTCAATACGCTCATCAGGTTCTAATAATCGTACTGTTGAAACTGTTGAGTGTTGGTCTGACATTTTTTCAATAAAGAATTGATAATCCGCAATAGCAATCACCTGAGGTAAGTGTGAAATAGCAAGCACTTGACCGTGACTACCAATTTTGTGGATTTTGCTAGCAATCGCCTGTGCTACACGTCCTGAAACACCCGTATCAACTTCATCAAAAACGATACTAGTCTTATCTTCCTTACGTGAAAAAGCAGACTTAATAGCCAGCATCAAGCGAGATAATTCTCCTCCTGAGGCTACTTTAACCAAGGGTTTAAATCCTTCACCAGGGTTAGTCGAAATATAGAATTCAACCACTTCATTGCCATCTTTATTGAATTTTCCTTTGGTAAATGTGACCTGAAAATCTGCTTTCTCCATGTAAAGCTCCGTCAACTCTTGTTTGATTTCTTGCTCCAACATGCTAGCTAGGCTATGCCTTTTCTCACTTAAGAGCTTAGCTGAGCTGACCAATTGTCGCTCGAGCTGCTTAAGCTCGCTCTCTATATCATCGCTAGAGAGGTCATTTCCAGTAAGGAGAGTGTACTCTTTTTGGCTATTATCAAAATACTCTAAAACATCAGCAACACTGCCGCCATATTTACGAGTAATCGCATAAATCACATCAAGACGTGCCTCAATTTCTTGCAAGCGTCCTGCATCAAAGTCCAAATGGTCAACCAAGTCTCCTAAGCGCTTGGCCACATCTTCTAGCATATAGTAAGCTTCTGCTAGATTAGTTGATAAGTCCTTATAGTCACTATCAAAATCTTCTAGTGACATCATATCATTCATAGCTGATCGGACATTTGATAAGCTTGAAAACTCTTCATTGTCTAACAACTCATAAACATTGGTCAGTGTATCTGCGATGTGTTTATGATTGAGTAATTTATCACGCTCTTTCTTGAGCTTTTCTTCCTCACCAGCTCGCAAATGAGCTCCTTCAATCTCTGAGAGCTGAAAGGCTAGCATCTCAATACGCGCTTTATGTTCTTTTTCATTTTTTTGCTTATCAAGGACACGCTTTCTCAAGCGGCGATAGGCCTCAAAGGTCTGACTGTACTCATTTTTTACTGCCCAAAAGGCTTCGTCTCCAAAAGCATCCAACATGGCAATGTGGCGTTGCGGGCGCATCAACTCTTCTTGGTCATGCTGCCCATGAATATCCACTAAGTGCTGCCCTACTGCACGTAGCGTTCCCACATTGACCATCTGTCCATTGATACGGCTAACGCTACGGCCATTTTGAAAAATATCACGCCTAATAATTAACTCATCTGAGATGGCAATTCCTTGCTCCTTTAAGAGCTGAGTCAGACTAGGGTTATCATCTAGTGAAAAAAAGCCTTCAATTTCTGCTTTTTTGGCACCATGACGAATCACTTCTGTACTGGCTCTAGCGCCCAACATCATATTCATGGCATCAATAATGATTGACTTTCCTGCTCCTGTCTCCCCCGTCAAAACCGTCATCCCATTATCAAAAGTCAAGGAGATCTCCTCGATGATAGCAAAATTTTTGATGGACATCTCTAATAACATAATAGCCTCTTTCTAGAGCTTATCATTTAGTCTCCATTGGTTTAAACACTCTTTTACACGATTGGCGCTGTCTTGATCCTTAGTCATAACCAAGACAGTATCATCATCTACCAAAACAGCCAGCAACTCCTCTGCTAGTGTTTCTTTAAGACGTTTCTTTAAGATACGGCTATTGCCTGGAACTACATCAACTGCTAAAAAGACAGGCTGTTCTATGGCTTTTGACATCTGTAAAATCGGTGTCTGCCAATCACTAGGCACATCTGCTTTTTGTGCCTTACTTTTTTTCTTAGCCAAGGTATAGATATAACGACCAGAAGAGCTAGGTCGTTTTATCAGACCGATTTCATTGATATCTCGTGAAATCGTTGCTTGCGTCAGGTACTCTCCTCTATCCTCTAACAAAGCAATCAACTCTTGTTGCGTCTCAATCTCTTCTTGCTGAACCAACTCTTTAATGAGAGCTAGACGTTCTCGTTTTTTCATGTTTTTTTAAACTCCTCATGCGCTCTATCAATGACATCTTGAATCCTATGCTCATCTAATACGCTAGACTGCGAGGATTTTTTGAGATATAGTAAAAATTCGATATTACCATGACCGCCTTGAATAGGGGAAAAATCCAATCCCAACACACTATAACCCAATTCTTCAGCAGCTGAGATCACCTTCCAAATAGTCTCCTTATGAACAACTTTATCTTTGATGATTCCTTTTTTACCGATTTGTGTACGACCAGCTTCAAACTGCGGTTTGATGAGCGCAACAACTTCTCCCTGATCTTCTAAAATCTGATACAAGGCAGGTAATATCAGACTCAAAGAGATAAAGCTCACATCAATAGAGGCAAAAACAGGCTTTCCTTGCCTAAAATCAGCAAGGTCTGCATAGCGAAAATTGTACTGCTCCATACTGATCACACGGCTATCTTGCCTTAATTTCCAGACTAACTGATTGGTCCCAACATCAACAGCATAGACGGATTTAGCACCATTTTGTAGCATAACATCTGTAAATCCACCTGTAGAGGCTCCGATATCTAAAACCACATCATTGGCAACTGAAATGCCAAACACCTCTAAAGCTTTTTCTAACTTCAAGCCGCCTCTACTAACATACTTCAACTTCTCACCCTTTAGCTTAAGCTCAGTATCATCTGCGATTTTCTCACCAGGCTTATCAAAGCGCTGACCGTTGATAACAGACACAACCCAGCCAGCCATAACACCACGCTTGGCTTGTTCTCTTGTCTCAAAAAGCCCTTGTTTATAGGCTAGAACATCCACTCTTTCTTTAGGCATCTAATCGTAACCTCTCTATCCACTGTCTTGTTTGATGTAACACCACTGCTTCCTTCTCTTCAATAGCCTTACAATGCTCCAGTGCTTGATTAAGACAATCTGCTAATTTGCCGTATGACGCTTCTAATCCTAGTAATCGTGGATAGGTCGATTTTTCAGCTATCAGATCTTTTTGAGGGGTTTTGCCTAAGGTTTCAAAATCTGCCGTCACATCCAAGATATCATCACGCACCTGAAAAGCTAGCCCAATCAAATATCCCATAGACTCTAATAAACTTAAAACAGGCTGTGATAAATCTAGTAAAATCCCTGCTGCCCAAAAAGGATAAGCTAGCAATTGCCCTGTTTTGTTACGATGAATCGTCTCTAGCTCAACTAAAGACAAGTCTTTTTCTTGCCCAGCCATGTCCAACACCTGTCCAGCCACCATCCCAAAACTACCTGAAGCTTTTGACAAACGCCCAATCAAAGCCAGCTTATGTCTATCTACCAGCTCTGCTTGTGCCAAAAGTCCAAAAGGATCTAAAAACAAACTATCACCCGCCAAAATAGCTGTCGCTTCATCAAATTGCTTATGACTGGTCAGACGACCTCTGCGGTAATCATCATCATCCATAGCAGGTAAATCATCATGAATTAAACTGCCTGTATGAATCATCTCAAGTGCAGCAGCGACATCGTAATGCCCTTGATTCAGACAAGTTCCAAAATCCTCTAAAAGATCCAGCAAAAAGAGCGGACGAATACGCTTACCACCAGCGTTAATCGAGTAGAAAATAGCCTCTAGCAACTGTTCTGACACAGCTCTTTCTTGCTTATAATAGTTATCAATTGCTTGATTGATACGCTCAACCTTATCCATCACACGTCCATTTCTAGCTCTGTTGCGTCTGCTTGCATTACCTTAACCAAGGTTTTTTCGGCTGCAACCAGCGTCTGCTCTAATTCCTTTGATAAAGCCATTCCTTTTTGAAACTCACTAAGCGCCTCTTCCAGCGCAACATCGCCTGTTTCAAGCTTAGTCACAATCGCTTCTAAAGCCTGTAAATTATCTTCAAATGTGTTTGTCTTTGACATCTACTACCTCTACTTCTAATTGTCCATCTTTCATCTCAATCTCAAGTCTATCACCTTTTTGAGTCATCTGTATGCTTGAAATAAGTGTCTCATCTTTTCTAACCAAAGCATAGCCACGCGCCACAATACGTGATGTATCGAGCGATAACAAGGCATGCTGTGCCTTATCAAATCGTGCTAATTTGCTATCATATTGACTAGTCATCGTAGATAGCAACAAACGCTTTAGCTGCGCTATACGAGCTGTATCTCTTTGGATATCTCCTTTTAAGTCTAAAGCTAATAAGCTCTTATGCAACCATTGATAACGCTTTTTAGCTTCTTGGTAAGTTTGCTGCATATGATGAGCCAAGCTAAACTTAAGATTATCTACTTTTTGCACATAGCCATCATAAAGACGATCTGGTTGCCTAAAAATGACTGTACTACGAAGCCGCCTCAACTCTTCTTGCTTTTGTCTGATAATGATCATCAAAGCCTTAGCCAAGCGCTCTCTACGCTCAACAATCAAAGCCAGCAGATCAGCCTTAGTGACAGGAGTGGCAAGTTCTGCCGCAGCCGTAGGTGTTGCCGCACGCTTGTCAGCAACAAAATCCGCCAAAGTCGTATCGGTCTCATGTCCGACACTTGAGATAACAGGCAGACGAGATTCAAAAATAGCCTCGACAACACTTTCTTCATTAAAGGCCCAGAGCTCCTCAATCGAGCCGCCCCCACGACCAATAATCAACAGGTCTAGGTCGTCTCTAAGATTTGCCTCACGAATCCTCTCAGCAATCTCACTGGCACTGCCTTCTCCTTGGACCTTAGTTGGAAAAAGTAAGATACCAACCCCAGAAAAGCGCCTCGACACTGTCGTGATAATATCACGAATCACAGCACCACTTTGACTAGTCACCACGCCTATTTTTTTAGGAAATCGTGGCAATGCTTGCTTATGCTTATCGTCAAAATATCCAGCTTGAGTCAGCTTCTTTTTCAATTGCTCAAACTGTAGAGCGAGAGCACCAACACCATCAGGCTCTGCCTTTTCAATGATAAAAGTGTAACTACCACGAGGCTCATAAAGAGAGAGGCGACCTACGACATTGATTTTCATCCCTTCTTCTAACTCAAAACCCAACTGACGATACTGAGCCGCCCACATCGTTGCTTGAATCACAGCATTTTCATCTTTTAGTGAAAAATACTGGTGAGTCGGTCTCGGGCGAAAGTTAGATACCTGCCCTGTCAGATAGACCCTCTCTAAATAAGGATCTTTTGTAAATTTCAACTTCAAATATTTGGTCAGTGAGCTGACCGACAAATAGTCTGACATACGCTTTTCCTTATCCTTCTAAAAACGGTATAGTCTTATCCATTATACCAAAATTTAGGCTAGTGAGCTAATCACAAAAAGAATCTGCCAAAACAGATTCTCTTTAACTATTAACTTGATGACAAACCTCGCTAAACTTGCGCAAGATGTCTTAGTGCTGCTTGGTAGGTTTGTTCTAAGAGCATGGTAATCGTCATCGGACCAACTCCTCCTGGAACAGGCGTGATAAAGCTAGCTTGATTGACAACCTCATCAAATAAAACATCACCAATCAGCTTACCATTGTCATCTCGATTCATCCCAACATCAATGACCACAGCTCCTTTTTTAACAAAGTCCTTGGTCACAAAATGCCCTTGTCCAATCGCTACAATCAAAATATCAGCACCTTTTGCGATCTCAGCTAAATCTTTGGTACGTGAATGCGCCAAGGTCACTGTCGCATGCTTATCAAGTAGCAACTGCGCCATAGGCTTTCCGACAATGTTGCTACGACCAATAATAACCGCTCGCTTGCCCTCAAGAGTCACATCATAACGCTCTAACATCTCCATAATACCAGCAGGCGTGCAAGGTACCATCAAAGGACGCCCACTCCAGAGATGACCAGTATTGATAGGGTGAAAGCCATCTACATCTTTATTGGGGTCAATGGCCATAATAATTTTTTTGTCATTGATATGCTCTGGTAATGGTAGTTGAACCAAGATACCATGGATAGTATCATCATCGTTATAGCGCTGAATCAAAGCAAGCAATTCAGGCTCACTAATACGAGCTGGGACTCTGACAGTCTCACTTTTAAAGCCTGCTTTTTGAGCAGCTCGCTCCTTATTTCTGACATATACTTGGCTGGCAGGATTGTCACCAACTAAAATCACTGCTAAACCAGGGACCACACCGTAGCTTACTTTCATCTGAGCTACTTTTTCAGCAAGTTCTTCTTGCATCTCAATAGCTAGCGCTTTTCCATCAATAAGTGTCATCACAATCTCCTCTTCTTTTCTTTATTATAACTTAAAGTTTCTAAAAAGGCTATCGACAGTGAAGTATGTGTCGCAATTTTTGAGAATGATCTAAATTCAAGTCAAATTTGATATCAAGAGAACTCAATTTATTCTGTTTTTGCTACGAAAAAAGACCGAATCAAAGTTTTTCCTTTGTTTC
>NZ_JBLBUC010000025.1:0-18134 GCF_047290665.1 Streptococcus lishijunsis
AAGGTACTAAGTACGAATGGAAGACTCCAGTTGACACCACAGGTACAGGCGACAAGACAGGTACAGTAGTTGTCACTTACCCAGACGGAAGTAAGGATGAAGTAACTGTGACGATTAAGGTGGTGAAAGCTTCTGTTTCAGAAGATAAGATTCCTAAACCACAAGATGTTGTCAAACCAAAACCTGCTACAAGTCCAGCACCTGCTAGTCAACCTAGTCAAGTGAAGCCTGCCAAAGCAGCGCCACAAGAAGAACCTAAGAAGCAAGAATTGCCTTCTACAGGTGAAGAATCTAACGGTGCTTTAGCAGCTATGGGAGCACTCTTACTAGGAATGGTTGGTTTGGGACAAAAACGTCGCAAAAAAGACTAAGTCTAGTCAGTAGCTAGAAAGAGAGGAGATAATCCTCTCTTTTTTTGATGCGATAAGCTGCTAGAAAAACTGAGATCGGTTTAGAAAAAGGAATGTCTTGAAAAACAAGGTAATTAAAGGTAAAATAAAAGAGAAACTATGAAATAAGTTGGATAAAAAAATGAAGCATATCACACACTTTGAAAATCAAAAAATATTAGTCCTAGGTTTGGCAAAATCAGGCGAAGCAGCAGCACGTCTATTAAGCCACTTAGGCGCTATTGTAACAGTAAATGATGGCAAAGCTTTCGATGAAAACCCTGCAGCTCAAGCTCTTCTTGAAGAAGGCATTAAGGTCATTTGTGGTTCCCATCCACTAGAACTTTTAGATGAAAACTTTTCATTGATGGTTAAAAATCCAGGTATTCGCTATGATAATCCAATGGTTGAAAAGGCCCTTGATAAAGGGATTCCTGTCATTACAGAAGTTGAGCTAGCTTATATGATTTCTGAGGCACCTATCATCGCTATAACAGGATCAAACGGCAAGACAACAACCACAACGATGATAGCTGAGGTGTTAAATGCTGATGGTCAATCGGCACTACTATCTGGTAATATCGGCTTTCCGGCAAGTGAAGTGGCGCAAACAGCAACAGCGAAAGATAAGCTAGTTATGGAATTATCTAGTTTTCAGCTTATGGGAGTTGAGACTTTTCATCCACATATAGCAGTTATCACAAATCTTATGCCGACTCACATTGACTATCATGGTAGTTTTGAGGCCTACGTAGAAGCTAAGTGGCACATTCAAGACCATATGACTAAGGATGATTACATTGTTTTAAATGCTAATCAAGACATTACCAAAGAACTTAGTCATAAGACACAAGCTACAGTTGTCCTTTTTTCAACTAAAGAAAAGGTGGACGGTGCTTACTTGAGTAATGGCAATCTGTACTTTAGAGATGATGTTATTATGCCAGCGGATGCCCTTGGGGTACCAGGAAGTCATAATATCGAAAACGCTTTGGCAACGATTGCAGTCGCTAAGCTATCAGGTGTGTCCAATGATGCTATCGTAGAGACCTTATCACATTTTGGTGGTGTTAAGCATCGCCTTCAATCACTAGGGTGTATCAATCACATTGCTTTTTATAATGACAGTAAATCAACCAATATATTAGCGACACAAAAAGCCTTAACAGGCTTTGATAATGATAAGCTTATCTTAATTGCAGGTGGACTAGATAGGGGCAATGAATTTGATGATTTAGTCAGCGATATTAAAGGCTTAAAGCATATGATACTGATTGGAGAATCAGCTCCGCGTCTTAAGCGTGCAGCAGATAAGGCAGGTGTGTCTTATAGTGAAGCCAAAGATGTCAAAGAGGCGACGCTGTCTGCTTTTGCCAAAGCTGAGGCAGGGGATACGATTTTACTAAGCCCAGCTAATGCTAGCTGGGATATGTATCCTAACTTTGAAGTGCGAGGTGATGAGTTTATCGCTACATTTGAAGCTCTAAAAGGAGAAAAAGATGACTAAAAAAATTGTCTTTACAGGTGGTGGAACAGTCGGTCACGTCACACTCAATCTTATCTTGATTCCTAAATTTTTAAAGGATGGTTGGGAAGTTCACTATATCGGTGATAAAAATGGCATTGAGCATCAGCAGGTTTTAGCGTCTGGCTATGACGTGACGTTTCACGCGATTGCTACTGGCAAGCTCCGTCGCTATTTTTCATGGCAAAATATGCTTGATGTCTTTAAAGTGAGTCTTGGTGTAGCCCAGTCCTTGGCTATTTTGGCTAAAATCCGACCTCAAGCCCTTTTTTCAAAGGGTGGCTTTGTGGCGGTACCTCCTGTTATCGCTGCTAAAACCTTAGGTATTCCTGTTTTTGTACATGAGTCTGATTTGTCCATGGGCTTAGCCAATAAAATTGCTTATAAGTTTGCAACAACTATGTATTCGACTTTTGAGCAGCCTGAAGGGCTGACTAAAGTCAAGCATGTTGGAGCTATCACAAAAATCAAGTCAGAAACCTTCCCAGTCAGTGAAGACTTGGCTAAGATTCAAGAGTTTTTTGATTCGCATTTGCCGACACTGCTATTTATCGGTGGTTCGGCAGGTGCTAAGGTCTTTAATGATTTTGTTACTACTCATAAGGCTTTGACAGATAGGTTTAATGTGATCAATATCACGGGTGACGCTAGCTTAAATGACCTCTCAGAGCATTGTTATCGTGTGGATTATGTGACTGATCTTTATCAGCCTTTGATGGAGCTAGCCGATGTGGTAGTGACACGTGGTGGTTCAAATACGATCTTTGAATTGTTGGCGATGCAAAAACTTCATATCATTGTTCCTTTGGGACGCGAAGCAAGTCGTGGCGATCAGTTGGAGAATGCCGCTTATTTTGAAAAAAAAGGTTATGCAAAACAATTGGCAGAAGAAGATTTAACCTTAGAGCAGGTGCAATCTAGCGTAGAAGAGTTGTTAGCCAATAAAGAAAGGTATGTATCTGCTATGGCTAAAAGTCAAGAACTCAAAACTCCAGAAGCTTTTTACGATTTGCTTAACCATGATATCTTACAAACAGTAAAAGGAAAGTAAATGTCTGAAAAGAACCTAGAGCAAGAAAAGGATCTGGCTAACGAGGATTCAAAAGCTAAAGAGGCGCAAGTACCATTGACAGAATGGCAACAAAGAAACCTTGATTTTTTAGCGAAAAAGAAAAAAGAAGCTAAAGAAGAAGAGCAAAAACGTGAGGAAGAACGCCTAGAAAAGTTAGCCTTATATGGTAAGACTCCTCCAACAAAAGAGACTGATAATGAGTCTAAAGTAGCTAAAAAAAAGCCCAAGAAGCCAGCAAAGAAGAAAAAAGTAAAAAAAGAGAAAAAAGTAAAGGTCAAAAAGCCTAAAACAGCTAGGCAAAAAGCCCTTTTAAAAGCTTTGCCTTTGATAATTGGGCTGTGTTTGCTGATTTTGTTATGTCTTTTTGTCATCTCACCGTATAGCAAAGAAAAGAAAGTCACGGTATCAGGAAATACACATAGTCAATCAGATGCTATCATCAAGGATGCTAATATCCAATCATCAGACTACATTTGGTCTTTGATACTATATGCGAATAGATACGAAGAGCGTCTGATAAAGGCAGATCCTTGGGTTGAGTCGGCTAAGTTGACCTATCATTTTCCAAATGATTTTAGTCTAGATGTCAAAGAATACGGTGTCCTTGGTTATATCTCAACAGATGGAGGCTATCAACCTGTCTTAACAAATGGTGATAAAGCACCAGTAATATCTAGCTCAGAGCTACCATCAGATTTTTTAATCATCACTGTCACAGATGATAACATGTTAACAAGTTTAGCTAAAGCCCTTATACATCTGGATAGTTCCCTGCGAGATAGCATTCAGTCCATCAGTTTAGCAGGCTCACAATCAACATCTGATTTATTGACCTTAGAGATGCGTGACGGCAACACCGTTCGTGTTCCTTTGTCTGAGTTGACAAGTAAATTACCATATTATAGTAAAATTAGGACTGGTCTATCTGCTCCTGCAATTGTTGATATGGAGGTTGGTATTTATGCGACAAACTCGGATATTGAAGAAGCTAAAACAGCAGATAGTAGTGTTGACAATCAAGAAAACACAGAAACTCAAACACAAGATACTAGCGCTGACATAAGTGATGATACAAGTGCTGAAGCTCAAAACAACCAGGCCCAAGAAGCTCAGGAAACACCTGAAGAAGAGGCCGCTAATATAGAAGCAGCCAATCAAGAGACACAGCAGCAAACACCACAACAATAAGCTCTTTTAAAATCTTAGAGGGGGTCAGTGAGCTTATTTCTTGTAAAAATATAAAACAAAAAACGTAAAAATGAACTTTTTACGTCCTTTTATGGTATAATATTTTCTGAATAACTCTGTTTAAGCGGCAGAATTTTGATTATAGTATAGAATGTAGAGAAGAGAGAGGTCGAGTAAATGGCTAGAAATGGCTTTTTTACTGGTTTGGATATTGGAACAAGCTCGATAAAAGTCTTGGTAGCAGAACTAATTTCTGGCGAGATGAATGTTATCGGAGTGAGCAATGTCGCCAGTACAGGAGTAAAAGACGGTATTATTGTTGATATTGAGGCTGCAGCAGAGTCTATCCGTGCAGCGGTCAATCAAGCAGAAGAAAAAGCAGGTATCAGAATTGAGCAAGTCAATGTTGGCTTGCCTGCCAATCTGTTGCAAATTGAGCCAACACAAGGGATGATTCCAGTCACAAGTGAATCAAAGGAAATCAAAGATGAAGATGTTGAGAGTGTTGTCAAATCCGCTCTAACAAAGAGTATCACACCAGAGCGTGAAGTGATTTCTTTAATTCCAGAAGAGTTCATCGTTGATGGCTTTCAAGGCATACGCGATCCACGAGGAATGATGGGGATTCGCTTAGAGATGCGTGGGCTTATCTACACAGGACCGACAACTATTTTACATAATTTACGTAAGACAGTTGAACGTGCAGGCATTAAGACTGAAAATATCATCATAACACCGCTAGCCATGGCAAAATCTGTTCTCAATGAAGGAGAGCGTGAGTTTGGTACAACAGTGATTGATATGGGTGGTGGACAGACTACAGTTGCCTCTATGCGTGCTCAAGAATTGCAATATACCAACACCTACCCAGAAGGTGGCGACTACGTTACAAAAGACATCTCAAAAGTCTTAAAGACGTCTATGCAGACAGCTGAATCTTTGAAGTTCAACTTTGGTCAAGCCAATATTGTTGACTCAAATGAGGGCGAGACGGTTATGGTTGATGTGGTTGGTAGCGATGAACCTATTGAAGTTAGCGAGCGTTTCTTGTCTGAAGTGATTTCGGCTCGTATTCGCCATATCTTAGATCGTGTCAAGCAGGACTTAGAGCGAGGTCGCTTGATTGATCTTCCTGGAGGTGTGATATTAGTCGGTGGTGGCGCGATTATGCCAGGTATCGTTGAAGTCGCACAAGAGGTCTTAGGAATCTCTGTCAAATTGCATGTTCCTAATCAAGTCGGTATCAGAAACCCTATGTTTGCGAATGTGATTAGTATTGTAGAGTATGTGAGTACTATGTCTGAAGTGGACATGATTTCACAGGCTGCGGTTTCTGGTGAGGAGTTATTGCGCCGTAAGCCGATTGATTTTGGCACAACTGTTGAGTCAAGTCGTCCTAACTACACGACAGCTCCGCTACCAGATTATAGTACACCAAAGGAGCCACTCTCTTCAGTCAATGACGGTATGCATCCACTACCTGTGTCTGAGCCAAGACAAGATAAAAAAGTGGATAATAAACCAAAATTGTCAGAGCGTGTGCGCAATGTATTTGGAAGTATGTTTGACTAATTGATTAAGTGAGGAAAAACAATGACATTTTCATTTGATTCAGCATCTGTACAAGGTGCAGTGATTAAGGTAATTGGTGTTGGTGGCGGTGGCGGTAATGCCATCAACCGCATGATTGATGAAGGGGTAGCTGGTGTTGAATTTATTGCAGCCAATACCGATGTACAAGCCCTCTCAAGTTCAAAAGCAGAAACAGTAATCCAGCTTGGTCCTAAGTTGACACGTGGTTTGGGTGCTGGAGGTCAACCTGAGGTTGGTCGTAAGGCAGCTGAAGAAAGCGAAGAAATCTTGACAGAAGCCTTGACTGGTGCTGATATGGTCTTTATCACAGCTGGTATGGGTGGAGGATCTGGTACTGGTGCGGCACCTGTCATTGCTCGTATCGCCAAGAGCCTAGGAGCCCTTACAGTAGCCGTGGTGACACGTCCTTTTGGCTTTGAAGGAAATAAACGTGGTGCTTTTGCTATGGAAGGTATCGACGAGTTGCGCGAGCAAGTGGATACTTTGTTGATTATTTCTAACAATAATTTATTAGAAATTGTTGATAAGAAAACACCTCTTCTTGAAGCGCT
This sequence comes from Streptococcus lishijunsis, assembly GCF_047290665.1. Lineage (NCBI taxonomy): Bacteria > Bacillati > Bacillota > Bacilli > Lactobacillales > Streptococcaceae > Streptococcus > Streptococcus lishijunsis. The sequence goes on from NZ_JBLBUC010000025.1 coordinate 6,319, forward strand.
TAGTGAAGCTGACAACGTTCTTCGTCAAGGTGTTCAAGGAATTACAGACCTTATTACAAACCCAGGTCTTATCAATTTGGACTTTGCTGATGTCAAAACAGTTATGGCTAACAAAGGCAATGCTCTTATGGGAATTGGGATTGGTTCAGGTGAGGAGCGTATTACAGAAGCTGCTCGTAAAGCTATTTATTCACCACTTCTTGAGACAACTATCGATGGAGCTCAAGATGTGATTGTCAACGTAACAGGCGGTATGGATATGACGTTGACTGAGGCTGAAGAAGCGTCTGAGATTGTCGGTCAAGCAGCAGGTAAAGGGGTTAATATCTGGCTTGGTACGTCTATTGATATGGACATGAAAGATGAAATTCGTGTTACAGTCGTTGCTACTGGTGTACGTAAAGAAAAAAATACGCCAAGCTCATCTAATCGTCCTAATGCGCAACAAGCAGCAGGCGCTCAGTACGCTCAAGAAACACGTCAAAATTCAACTTTTGATCGTCAACAAAATTTTGATATGCCTACGACACGTGAGATGCCAAGAACACAACAGACTCAAAGTCAAACCCAAGCGTCAAACGCTTTTGGAAATTGGGATCTACGTCGTAATGATATGTCACGTGCGACTGATGCAGAACTTGATAACCAACTTAAAATGTCAACTTTCTCTGATATAGATGATTCAGACGATGAGTTGGAAACACCGCCATTCTTTAAAAATCGTTAATCATGACGCTTAAAGACAATAAAGAGACCGTCTATCATCAAGTCGAACAAGCGGTGCTAGAGGCAAATCGCTCGTTTGAGAGTGTTACGATTATTGCTGTGACAAAGTATGTCGATAGTTCATGTGCTAGAGAATTAGCTAAGACAGGTGTTTCGCATATAGCTGAAAATAGAGTGGATAAGTTCTTAGATAAGTATGAAGCACTTAGAGATGAAAACTTGACCTGGCATTTGATCGGGACACTTCAAAGGCGTAAAGTCAAAGATGTGATTGATTACGTGGCTTATTTTCATGCTCTTGACTCTGTCAAATTGGCTAAAGAAATTCAAAAACGAGCTAAGAAGCCGATTAAGTGTTTCTTACAGGTCAACATCTCAGGTGAAGAAAGCAAGCATGGCTTTTCAGAAGATGCTATCGATGCGGTTATCGAGGAGTTGAAACCCTTAGATAAGATTGAGCTTGTTGGGCTCATGACTATGGCACCTCTTGAAGCCTCTAAAGAAGAGATAAGGCAGATTTTTCATAAAGCACAACTTTTAAATCGCCGTCTGCATGACTTGAAATTTGAGCGCATGCCTTTTACAGAGCTTAGCATGGGAATGAGTGGGGATTATGACCTCGCTATACAAGAAGGAGCTACTTTTGTAAGGATTGGCTCAGCATTTTTTAAAGAATAGGAGAAAGGTATGGCATGGAAAAATTTCTGGGACAAGGTGGCTACCTACTTTGATCCAGGTGATATAGATGATGTAGAAGATACGGTAGAGCAATTGCCCAACCAACAGCAACTCTCTCATCAAGAAACCTATCATTCTAAGCCCTCTAATAATCGTCCAGAAAAAAGCGCACAACCATCACAACAAACAACTATGACTAATCATTCAACAACTGAACGCTATCAATCGCAAACGACTTCTAATCGTCAACGAGAAGCTACATTCAGCAATCAGCAAACAGGGCATCCAAGCCCTAAAGCACTTCATGCTGCTAATAAAGTAACACCGCAATTAACGATTTCTCTTAAGTATCCTAAACAGTATGACGATGCCCAAGAGATTGTTGATTTACTCAACAACGATGTTTGTGTTTTGATTGATTTTCAATACATGCTTGATGCTCAAGCAAGACGTTGCTTAGACTTTATAGATGGGGCAAGTAAAGTGTTAGGTGGTTCTCTACAAAAGGTAGGTAGCTCCATCTATCTACTTGCGCCAGCTATTGTGTCGGTGAATCTTGAGGAGGCGCTACACAGTATTCCTCAGGAAGCAAATTTTGATTTTGATATGAAGAGACGCTAATATGGGACTTTTATTATACATTATTAGTATTTTATTAAGAGTTATAGAGATTTATTCATATGTGTTAGTGGCTTATGCACTATTGTCTTGGTTTCCAGGTGCCTATTCAACTTGGTTAGGACGTTTGATTGTCAATATTGCTGAACCTTTAGTTAGACCCTTTAGACGTTTTAACTTGCAATTTATGGGGCTTGACTGGACCATTGTGGTGGTTATGATTGCCTTAAATGTACTCAGTCGTCTCCTAATAGGGTTGCTAGGAGTTGTTTTTTAATGGCATCACAGGATATCTTACAGCATTTTCATCGTGATGAGCATGATTTTGTTGACAAGATGGAAGACTTGATAAGTCGTGTGGAGATGAGCTATACGCCTTTAGTGACTGATTTTTTAAATCCTCGACAATTGACTATTGTCAAACAATTGGCTTCTGCTACAAATTTACTTTATTATGATAGTAATAGTGCCTATACATTTGAGTACGGGCGAGCGATTATCGCTCCTGATTATTATCAGTTTGATAAAGAAGATTTTGAGCTTAGCTTGTTAGAGATTCGCTACAATCCTAAATTTAATCAGTTGACTCATTCTCAAATTTTAGGATCTTGTCTTCATCAGTTAGGCATTGAGCGTCATCTGATTGGGGATATTATAGTGGGTAAGGGGCAAGCACAGGTTTTCATGACTAAGCTAGTCGCTGAACAAGCGCTCAGCACGATTACTAAAATAGCTAGGGCAGGCGTGAGTTTGCAGAAAATCCCTCTAGAAGAACGCCTGATCCCTAAACAGACGACCAAAGAGATGCTGATTCAAGTCTCTAGTCTAAGGTTGGATAAGCTGATTGCAGCAACCTTTAAGCTATCACGCTTACAAGCAGGACAGTTAATTGAAAAGTCGAAAGTTAAACTCAATTATAGTCCTGTTGCAAAGACATCTGAGCAAGTGAGTGTTGGTGACTTGATAAGTGTTCGTGGTTTTGGGCGTTTTAAAATCGCAGCTAGTCAAGGATATACAAAATCAAATAGAGAAAAATTACGCATTGAACGCTATCAAGACCATTAGAGAGTTCACTGCTGAATACTAAAAAGAGATTAAATCGTACATAAGGAGAAAATTATGGTGCTGACTGCATTAGATATTAAAGATAAGACGTTTAAAAGTGCCTTTCGTGGCTATAACGAAGAAGAAGTGGATGAGTTTTTGGATATTGTTGTCGAGGAATACGAATCTTTAACACGTACTAATCGTGATCTCGAGAGCAAGATTAAAGCTTTGGAAGAAAAAGTAGCTTATTTTGATGAGATGAAAGAATCACTTAGCCAGTCTGTCATCTTGGCACAAGAAACAGCTGAAAAAGTAAAAAAATCAGCTAATGACGAAGCAGGTAATCTTTTGGGACGTGCTAATTTAGAGTCACAACAATTGTTAGATGAAGCAAAAATTAAGGCCAATCAAATCATTCGTGATGCGACAGATGATGCTAAACGTATTGCTGTTGAGACAGAAGATTTGAAGCGTCAAGCACGTGTCTTCCATCAGCGCTTGGTGGCTTCCATTGAAGGTCAACTTAGCTTGGCTAAGTCATCTGATTGGGAAGAATTATTGAAACCAACAGCTGTTTATGTTCAAGAGTCAGATGCGACGTTTAAAGAAGTCGTTGAAAAAGTCTTAGATGAGCATTTACCAGCGACAAGCGAAATGGCAACTTTTGATGTTACTCGTCAATTTACACCAGAGGAGATGGATGAGTTGCAACGCCGTGTTGAAGAAAGCAATAAATTAGTGGATGAGATGGAGACGATTAAGCAAAAAGTATCTGCAACATCGGAATCAGATCTTATCTCTCCAGCGGATGCCCTTTCCTCAGATCAATCTGAAGAAACTAGCTTGCACGAAACACAAACATTTAAACTAAATATTAGTGAATAAGAAAAACACAACAAGCACATGATGTTAAAAGCGAGTAGATGATGGTGGGAGATTTACAGCCTCTCGGTGACTTGTTATCATTTTCTTGGATTCTATCTGAAACATAGTAAGATAGGAGGTTTGACTAACCTTATCAGTCACAGAAGGGGAGCTAGCTATAATAAGCTATGTTCCTAAACTAAGGTGGTACCACGAGCTTTCGTCCTTTTATGATGAAAGCTTTTTTATTTATAAAGGAGTTAGAAATGAAATTAAAAGATACTTTAAATCTTGGGAAAACAGCTTTTCCTATGCGTGCTGGTTTGCCAACTAAAGAACCACAATGGCAAGCGACATGGCAAGAAGAGAAACTTTACCAAAAACGTCAAGCCTTGAATGAAGGAAAACCATCTTTCCACCTACACGATGGACCTCCGTATGCTAATGGTAATATCCATGTCGGACATGCTATGAATAAGATCTCAAAAGATATTATTGTCCGCTCAAAATCCATGTCAGGCTTTTATGCGCCTTACGTACCAGGATGGGATACTCATGGGCTTCCTATCGAGCAAGTATTGGCTAAGCAAGGTGTTAAGCGTAAAGAAATGGATATGGTCGCTTATCTTGAGATGTGCCGTGATTATGCACTTAGTCAAGTTGATAAGCAAAGAGAGGACTTTAAACGCCTCGGTGTATCAGCTGATTGGGACAATCCTTATATCACGTTGACGCCAGATTATGAAGCGGCGCAAATTCGTGTATTTGGTGCAATGGCAGATAAAGGCTACATCTACCGTGGTGCTAAGCCAGTCTATTGGTCTTGGTCATCTGAGTCTGCTTTGGCTGAGGCTGAAATTGAATACCATGATGTCGAGTCAACCTCTCTTTACTACGCCAATAAAGTCAAAGACGGTAAGGGTGTCCTAGATACCAATACATATATTGTCGTTTGGACAACGACTCCATTTACCGTTACAGCATCACGTGGTTTGACGGTTGGTGCTGATTTAGATTATGTTGTGGTTAAGCCAGCAGGCGACAGTCGTCAATATCTTGTAGCAGAGGGATTATTAGATAGCTTGATTGAGACCTTTTCATGGGGAGATGTTGAGACGCTAGCACGCTACAAAGGACAAGAGCTTGAGATGATTACGACCTACCATCCGTGGGATCAAGATGTTGAAGAGCTTGTTATGTTAGGGGATCATGTAACACTTGATTCTGGGACAGGGATTGTCCATACAGCGCCAGGATTTGGTGAGGACGACTATAATGTCGGTGTCAAATATGGTCTTGAAGTCTTTGTTACAGTAGATGAGCGTGGTCTTATGAATGAGCTAGCTGGAGAGGACTTTGCAGGACAATTTTATGGCAAGGTAGCACCTATTGTTATTGATAAATTAGGGGACTTGCTGCTTGCCACAGAAACCATTACCCACTCTTATCCTTTTGATTGGAGAACGAAAAAACCGATCATTTGGCGTGCGGTACCTCAGTGGTTTGCTTCTGTATCACAATTTCGTCAAGATATTTTGGATGAAATTGAAAAAACAACCTTTAAACCTGCATGGGGTAAGACACGTCTTTACAATATGATTCGTGACCGTGGTGACTGGGTTATCTCTCGTCAAAGGGCTTGGGGTGTTCCTCTTCCAATCTTTTATGCAGAAGATGGGACTGCCATTATGACTAAAGAGGTGACTGATCATGTTGCTGATTTATTTGAAAAACACGGCTCTATCATCTGGTGGGAACGTGAGGCAAAAGACCTCTTGCCAGAAGGCTTTACGCATGAAGGCTCACCAAATGGTCTCTTTACTAAAGAGACAGATATCATGGACGTTTGGTTTGATTCTGGCTCCTCTTGGAATGGTGTGATGAATGAGCGTGATCACCTCAGCTATCCAGCTGATCTTTATCTTGAAGGTTCTGACCAGTATCGTGGTTGGTTCAACTCTTCTTTGATCACCTCCGTAGCAGTTAATGGGCATGCGCCTTATAAAGCGATTCTTTCTCAAGGATTTACACTAGATGGTAAGGGTGAAAAAATGTCTAAATCATTGGGCAATACCATTTTACCAAGTGATGTTGAAAAGCAGTTTGGTGCGGAAATTTTACGTTTGTGGGTCACTAGTGTAGATACCAGTAATGACGTGCGCATCTCTATGGATATCCTCAAGCAAACATCAGAAACCTATCGTAAAATTCGTAATACTTTGCGTTTCTTGATTGCAAATACTTCTGATTTCAACCCTAACGAGCATGCGCTTAGCTTTGAAGAGCTACGTCCTGTGGACAAGTATATGTTGATTCGCTTTAATCAGTTGGTACAAACTATTCGTGATGCTTATGATAATTATGATTTTATGGGTATCTACAAAGCCGTAATCAACTTCATTACAGTGGATTTGTCAGCCTTTTATCTTGATTTTGCTAAAGACGTTGTCTATATTGAAGCTAAAGATAGCGTGGCACGTCGTCAAATGCAGACAGTCTTTTATGATATTTTAGTTAATATCACAAAATTATTGACACCTATTTTACCACATACAGCTGAAGAAATTTGGTCTTATCTTGACTTTGAGCCAGAAGCATTTGTACAGTTAGCAGAGTTACCAACAGCTCAAGTCTTTGCAGATCAAGATGCTATTTTAGAGGAATGGGATAGCTTTATGACATTGCGTGGACAAGCTCAAAAAGCTTTGGAAGAAGCACGTAATGCCAAAATTATTGGTAAATCATTAGAAGCGCACTTGACTATTTATGTTAGCCCACAGATTAAGGTCTTGCTTGAGACTTTAGATAGTGACATCGCTCAGCTGTTGATTGTGTCACAATTGACTATTACCGAAGAAAAAGCACCAGAAGATGCACTTGTTTTGGAGGATGTTGCCTTTCGTGTAGAACATGCTAAAGGTGAGGTGTGTGAGCGTTGTCGTCGTGTCGATGAGAGTGTTGTTGAGCGTCCTTATCATGTGCGTATTTGTGATCATTGTGCTGCTATTGTTGAGGAGAACTTCTCAGAAGCTCTTGTAGAAGGCTTTGAACCCAACTAAACTTAAGGAGATTGTGTATGGTCAAAACACTTAAAACAGATAAGGCACCAAAAGCGATTGGACCGTATGTTCAAGGTAAGATTGTAGGCGATTTTCTCTTTGCTAGCGGTCAGGTGCCACTCTCACCAGAGACAGGAGAAGTAGTAGGGCAAACTATTGCAGAGCAAACCCAGCAGGTTTTAGATAATATTGGGGCTATTTTAGAGGAAGCAGGAAGTGATTTTGACAAGATTGTCAAAACAACGTGCTTTTTGAGTGATATCAATGACTTTGCTGCCTTTAATGCTGTTTATGCCTCTGCTTTTAAGGCGGATTTTCCAGCACGTTCTTGTGTGGAGGTCTCCCGTCTTCCAAAAGACGTTAAAGTTGAAATTGAAGTAATTGCTTATCTTGGATAAGGTAAAAAAGGTACTTGTTTAGCAAGTGCCTTTTTGCTATTTAATGTTATAAAGCTTTGTTTGCGACAAGATATGATATAATGAAACAGAGTCTTGAGTGCATGTTAAGTAATAGAAAGGATAGACGATGTCAAAACATACAATTGATTTGGTTATTGTAACAGGGATGAGTGGAGCAGGTAAAACAGTCGCTATTCAATCTTTTGAAGATTTGGGCTATTTTACGGTGGATAATATGCCACCAACCTTGGTACCTAAATTTATCGAGTTGGTTGAGCAAGCAGGGGAGCTGGATAAGGTTGCTTTGGTCGTTGATATGCGTAGTCGCCTCTTTTTCACTGAAATCACAGCTATTTTAGATAAGATTGAAGCCAACGAACGCGTTAATGTTAAGATTTTATTTTTAGATGCGACTGATACGGAATTAGTTTCACGCTACAAGGAAACTAGAAGAAGCCACCCTTTGGCTCCTGATGGTCGTGTTTTAGATGGTATTAAGTTAGAGCGTGAGTTATTGACACCTTTAAAAAGTACGAGTCAAAATGTGGTTGATACCTCTGAATTGACCCCACGCCAGCTACGAAAAACGATCTCAGACCAATTTTCACACGCCGAAGATACGCTACCCTTTCGTATTGAAATTGTCAGCTTTGGCTTTAAGTATGGGCTGCCTTTAGATGCTGATTTGGTGTTTGACGTTCGATTTTTGCCAAACCCTTATTATCAAGCTGATTTAAGGGATAAGACAGGTCTTGATCAAGATGTCTATGATTATGTCATGTCTAGTCCTGAATCGGAAGCCTTCTACCAACATCTTTTAGCCTTATTAACGCCTATATTACCAGGTTATCAAAAAGAAGGAAAGTCAGTTTTAACCATAGCTATTGGTTGTACAGGAGGGCAGCATAGAAGTACAGCTTTTGCTCACCGTTTAGCACAAGATCTAAAAACTAGCTGGGCTGTTAATGAAAGTCATCGTGATAAAAATCGTCGGAAAGAGACGGTCAATCGCTCATGAAAAAACCTAAAATTACCGTTATTGGTGGCGGGACAGGCATACCTGTTATCCTTAATAGCCTTCGTTTAGAAGAGGCTGATATTACAGCAGTGGTCACTGTGGCAGATGATGGTGGCTCTTCTGGGCGCTTACGAGGTAGTATGCAGTTAACGCCTCCAGGCGATTTGCGTAATGTCTTGGTAGCAATGAGTGATATGCCAAAGTTTTATGAGCGTATTTTTCAATATCGCTTTGCAGAGGGAGATGGCGATTTTGCGGGACATCCTCTTGGCAATCTTATCATTGCTGGCCTTTCAGAAATGCAGGGATCTACCTATAATGCCATGCAGATCTTAACCAAGTTTTTCCATATCTCGGGTAAGATTTTCCCCTCTAGTGAGCAACCACTGACCCTTCATGCTATCTTTAAAGATGGACATGAGGTTATAGGTGAGAGTCATATTGCGGACTATCAAGGTATGATTGATCATGTTTTTGTGACAAACACTTACAATAATGAAAAGCCAAGAGCCAGTCGTAAGGTGGTTGAGGCGATTATGACAAGTGATATGATTGTCTTAGGACCAGGCTCTCTGTTTACATCTATTTTGCCTAATTTAGTGATCCCTGAAATTCGTCAGGCGCTTCTTGACACACCAGCACAGGTCGCTTATGTCTGTAATATCATGACACAACGAGGTGAGACAGAGCATTTTAGTGATGCTGATCATGTGGAAGTGCTTAACCGCCATCTTGGACGTGATGTGATTGACACTGTTTTGGTCAATATCGAAAAGGTTCCTGAAGCTTATATGATATCAAATAGCTTTGATGAGTATCTAGTTCAGGTAGAGCATGATTTTGAAGCCCTTAAAAAGCAAACAAAACGCATCATTTCCTCTAATTTTTTACGTTTGGAAAAAGGCGGAGCTTTTCACCACGGAGATTTGGTCGTGGAGGAATTGATGTCCTTGGTGAGGAAAAAAGGATGAGTTTTACAACTAAGGTCAAAGAAGAATTACTAGGAAGCTCTGATAAGACAAAAAGCGAGTTAGCGGCTATTGTCAAAATGTGTGGTAGTCTAGGTTTGGCAAAGGATGGGCTCACTTTGTCTATCAGCACAGAAAACGCTAAGATTGCTCGTCATATATATAGCTTGTTAGACCACTATTATGCTATTCAGCCAGATATTAAGTATCATTATAAGACCAATCTGAAAAAAAATAGAGTTTATACGGTGTTTTTGGATCACTCCGTAGAGACGATTTTGGATGATTTGCAGCTAGCAGATTCCTTTTTTGGGATTGAAACAGGTATTGAGCCTCATATTTTAAAAGATGATGAGAGTGGTAGAGCCTACCTAAAAGGTGCTTTTTTAGCAAGTGGAACGGTGAGAAATCCAGAATCAGGAAAGTATCAGCTGGAATTGTTCTCAGTCTATCAAGATCACGCGGAAGATTTAGCAGCCCTTATGCAAAAATTTTTACTTGATGCTAAGGTCATTACACGTAAAAAAGGCACCATAACTTATCTCCAAAAAGCCGAGGATATTATGGATTTCTTTTTGGTAGTAGGTGCGCTAGAGGCAAAGGATGCTTTTGAGGAAATCAAAGTCATGCGTGAAACACGAAATGATCTCAACAGGGCTAACAACGCAGAAACAGCCAATATCGCTAGGACAGTGAGTGCTAGTATGAAAACAATCAATAACATTATCAAAATCATGGATACTGTGGGTTTTGACAGTCTTCCAAGTGACTTGCGTCAAGTCGCACAAATTCGTGTTGCTCACCCTGACTATTCTATCCAGCAAATTGCAGATAGTATGGAGATAGCTATTACCAAAAGTGGTGTGAATCATCGCCTCAGAAAAATCAATAAAATTGCAGACGATTTGTAACGGTTAATATCACAGAAAGGATGATTTATGATGTCATGTACGACGATTTTAGTAGGAAAAAAGGCCTCTTATGACGGATCTACCCTTGTGGCACGTACAGAGGATTCTCAAAATGGCGAATTTACGCCTAAGCAATTTGTTCTTGTAAACGCTAAAGAGCAACCAAGGAACTATCAGTCTGTCTTATCCTCATTTGAGATAGCATTACCAGATAACCCCATGTCCTATACATCAGTTCCAGATGCCCTGAGAGATAATGGTATTTGGGGAGAGGCGGGAATCAATAGCGCTAATGTTGCTATGAGTGCCACTGAGACAATTACGAGCAATGCGCGTGTGTTAGGAGCTGACCCATTGGTAAGCTCAGGTATTGGTGAAGAAGACATGCTCACTTTAGTTTTACCATATATCCATAGTGCTAAAGAAGGCGTCAAGCGTCTAGGCAGTTTATTAGAAAAATATGGGACGTATGAATCTAATGGCGTTGCCTTTTCAGATAAAAATGAGATTTGGTGGCTAGAGACGATTGGCGGGCATCACTGGATAGCAAGACGTGTCCCTGATGATGCTTATGTCACCAACCCCAATCAATTGGGTATTGATTATTTTGAATTTAACAATCCTGATGAATACCTGTATAGCAGCGATCTAAGAGAGTTTATAAAAACATACCACCTTGATCTGACTTATGCAAATGAACATTTTAACCCACGCTATGCTTTTGGAAGTCAGAGAGATAAGGATAGGACGTATAATACACCACGAAGCTGGGCTATTCAACGTTTTTTAAATCCTGAGATTGTGCAAGAACCAGATAGTTTTTTCATTCCATGGTGTCAAAAGCCATATCGCAAAATAACCATAGAAGATATCAAGTATGTTCTCAGTCTCCATTATCAAGGAACACCATTTGACCCTTACGGACAGACAGGTGATGCTATCAGTCGTCGTCTTTTTAGACCTATTGGTATCAATCGGACAGGCCAAACGGCTATTTTACAACTTAGACCTCATAAAAGCCCAGAGACAACAGGGATTCAGTGGTTGTCCTATGGCTCTATGCCATTTGCTACAGCTGTACCATTTTTTACGCAAGTCACAGATACACCTCGCTATGTTAAAGAGACTAGCAGAGATGTTTCAACAAGTAGTTTTTATTGGCAAACTCGCCTAATTGCAGCACTAGCAGATGCTCATTTTGCACATCATGAAGCCACATTATCTAGCTATATAGAAGAGACAATGGCGCAAGGCCATGCTATGCTAAACAGTGTTGATAGTAGGGTTTCTGAGGGATATAGTATCGATTTTGAAGCTGAAAATCAAGCCATGAGTGATTATATTCAAGCCAAAACTCAAGACCTTCTCAATACGATTTTACAAGATACAAGCAACCTTATGACCAATCGCTTTAGTGTTAGCGATTAACCGTTTAAGCAACTGAAGAGCTTTATATCTTCAGTTGTTTTTTTAAAAAAACCTCTTGACAAGTTAGAAAAAAGTTGATAGATTAGTGTAGTTGTCAATTG
>NZ_JBLBUC010000026.1:0-2846 GCF_047290665.1 Streptococcus lishijunsis
TTTGATATTATCTCCAATCATAAATAAAGACCTCCTCATATTTGCTTTCATTATACCATAAAAAACGGATAACGCACCATATTTGGTGTGTTATCCGTTTTAGGTTTCTTCTCCTTCTTAAACTGTTCTATTCGCTTCTCCAATTGTTCCGTTTTAAGTTTATTTTTTGCTTCCTGAATTGACTTATCAAGGCTTTATTCTTCAATTATTGTAATATTTCGATACACTTCTACTTTCTCACTAGACTTGAAACTTAGATCAAAGACCACATCTAAAAATTACTCTACTTTGGTTAGTTCGATATCAGACATTTCTAAAAGTCTATGAATTAGTCATTTAAATCAGTCTTGATTCTGTACTTTCTTTTGAAAAATTCCATTATTCTCACCTTTTCCATGAATATTAAAAGAGGATGGATAAAACCAGATTATAAAATCCCGAATTATAAAATGAAATGTAACAATCTGTCCTCTCATTAAACATAACCTTAGAAAAAGCTATGTCCCCAACTGCCCTTCTAGGACTTCTTTTTGCTTTGGTGGAAATTGCTGGTCAAAGGCTTCTAAAACCTCGTCATCGACCTCGTAGCCATCTGGTACACGAAAAAGCCACGGTCCTGTCTGCTGACTAATGTCGCTAGTATCTTGTAAGCTCACTATCTGCAAATAGTCAAGTGGCTCTGCCTTATCCTGTCCTTCCAAGTAAACACCATACTCTCTAGCAGGCACAAATCCGTACTGCTTATAGTAGTCTGGGTCCCCCATGATAAGGATGTGTGACAAGCCCATCTCCTTAGCCTCTTTCAGCGTCGTCTCTAGGAGTTGCTTGCCGAGACCCTTTTTTTGATAAGCTGGAGCAATGGCAAATGGCCCAAAGATAGCTATCGGCTTTAGCTCACCTGTCACCTCATGACGTAACTGTGCCTTACTATACATAATCTGTCCTGCTATCTGCCCATCCACTACTATCACTTTAGACAGTTCTTTCAGATAATTGTCATGATGACGAAATTGGTGCAAGATTAAGTGCTCCGAACAACCAGGTTGATAGACATTCCAAAAAGCTTCACGGACAAGGTTTTCCACCTCACGATACTCAGACGGTCGCTCGTTGCGAATCTCAATAGACATACTGTTTCTCCTTGTACTTATCGTAAATACAGTATAGCACAAAAACAAGAAAAGATAGCATCTAAACGGTTTAATATTTATTTAAACACATATTTTTATATTAGTATAAATACGTATTTAAATAACTAAAAAACACTAGCTCATGCTAGTGTCCTACAAGACTTAATCAGTCTTCTAAGTGAGCTTTCGCTCTGCTTTAGATTGGCGCTCTTTATTAGCTGATAGCTTACCAAAGACTGAGCCAACAGGAGCTACCTGATGACTTCTTTGGCGTCTCGAGAGCTAGATAGGGCTGGTTACCTTCAACGTTCACTCAACATTCAGTATGTATGATTTTCAAACCCTGCACATTTGAGCTACTGATACTGGTCTTTAGTGTAAGCAAGGAGCTTTTCACCCCTCAAGGTGCACAATAGCTTATTTTGGCATTACCATCTTCATGCAAGTCGCCAAACTTGAATCCAATGGCTTATTCTCCACTGGAGCGTCTATTATCGCTACCACCGTCTGACCATAGCCTAACAACGTCAATCCTCCACACAACACGCACTCTTGGTATTCTCTCACGTCCCAAGCTCTCACAATCACTTGCAAGACCATTACTTATCCAACCACAGTATCCCACAGTTAGTGTAACGAGGTTTAGGCGCATCATCTTAGCATGGTGTCAACCACTCTTCACTAAGTTACTTAGAAGACTGACTAAATCTTGTAGGAAATCATTATAGCATATCGCTATATCATCGTAAACTAAAAACATTGTTTTCTTAAAGTCCCAAATGCTCCTAACGCTTGCCTTCCCACTCTGCGTAAAACTGCTCTAAGTAAAGAAGCAAGAAATCATGCCTTTCTTGAGCTAAGGCTCTAGCAGAATCGGTGTTCATCCGCTCTTTTAAGGTCAACAGTTTTTCATAAAAGTGCATAATAGCCGTATCCTTACTACTTCGATATTCCTTAAAGGTGAGGTTGTCTCTTGGTGTCATGCTAGGGTCATGAATGGGTCTATTGACATGTCCTGAGTAGCACATGACTCTCGCGATACCTATGGCTCCCATAGCATCCAAGCGGTCTGCATCCTGCACGACATACCCCTCTAGTGTCGAGACCTTATCCGTCTGATTGCCACCCTTAAAAGACATCTTAGTGATAATGTCCATGATATGAGCGCTATCTGATGATGGCACGTCATGTTCTGTCAACCAATCCTTGACGTTTTGCAGGGCTTCTGCTTCATTTTTGGTTAATTTATCATCCACCATATCATGTAAGAGTGCTGCTAGTTCACAGATAAAGACATCTGCTCCTTCTTTTTCAGCTAGATTCACAGCCATCCGTGCCACTCGCTCAATATGCCACCAATCATGACCACTACCCTCACCGCTCAAGGTTTGATAAACAAACTCCCTAGCTCTCTCTATAATCTGCGCTTGACTTAGAATACACTCACCTCTCTCATCAATCACTTTTCCAATCTTCTAACGATAGCGCTTTCAAGAAAAGCTAACACTAAAGGCGACTATAACTATAATCGCCTAACTTGCTTGATAAGTAAAAAATCAAACTTATCCTATACTATCCTCGCACTCCCTAGCGCTTATTCTAATATAGTATAGTATCGGCATTTTTCAATGCCTAGATTATTATACTAAGTTTAACATCAAGAATCAAGAAAACAATGTTTTCGGTATTCATAGAGTTGGAAATGGGGTTGCTGCG
>NZ_JBLBUC010000026.1:2942-17551 GCF_047290665.1 Streptococcus lishijunsis
GCGTTCTACTGCGTTCTACTGCGTTCTACTGCGTTCTACTGCGTTCTACTGCGTTCTACTGCGTTCCAATTATAAAAAAGTACTTATTTGAGAGCAAGTATGTAGTACTGATTTTTATCATTTTTGCTATTTCCATACCACTTCAAAAAACCTTGTTCTGTCAATTTCTTCAAAGTTTTTCCAATATGACGCCTGCTTCTCCCTGTAATCTCAACAGCCTTTGCTGTAGTCATTTTGTCACCCGAATTATACATGTAGTGGATAATAGCTTGCTCATCAGCGTTTAACTCACTAAAGTCGGAAAACTGCTTTTCCAAGCTATCTTGTGTGCGCAGATGACGGCTGACAATATTATTGTCAAGTGTCAGAACAACCTTGTTCCCTGGTTCAGTGTATTTAGGTTCATGAAGAAAGGCTAGAGCCATCTCAGAATAGATACGCTTAACCCCTTCATTCATCTCACGAACCCAACCAAACTCAGTCAATGTTCTCGCAATCCGAGGGTTTCTTGAAAAGCGTTCATGCTTGATATTATCAACTGTTACGATATTAGGTAATTTCCCTGGGCTATGAATTTCTAGTCGGTCATCAAACATCATGATACGAATATGGTCACCATAAACAGAGTAATTACGGTGCGTCACAGCATTCACAATACCTTCAAACCAAGCGAATTCAGGATATTCAGGAAAAATTTGGAATTGTCCATTGTCATCCAAATATTGAAACTCACGAAGTTGCGTTCGGATAAAGTCTCTCACTTTGATAATCAAGGTAGGTAGGGCCTCTTCAAAGGTCACTTCCTTGATGACATTAAAGTTACTTCCTGTACCCATATCAGTTCCATCAAATCTCTGGAAACGTACACGAGCTTGAGGAAAGAACGCAGATGGGTATTTACCAAAAAGTAAAATGGCAGCCTTAGTTAATTTACCATTGATAAGAAAACGTCTTGCTTTCAAAATGTCTTCTGTGGGGCGCTCTGATATATCAAAACGATTCTTGAAATCTTGCACTAAGTTGTCATCAATATCCTCCAAAGTCGCATCAGGAACTATCTCGTCTTCAAAAAAGCGTTGCCCTTTATCATAGCTAAGTTGCGTCCGTTGCTCATAGCTCAACTTAACAGTCTCGTCTCCTTGACGCAGGTAAACCTCGTCATTAGGAGCCGCAATCACTCGGTTCGATGACAGTTCAACTGAGATTACCAAGATTAGGTCATCCTCACCCTTATGATTCACCACAGGGATTTCTTCAAAAGATAAATCCAGAGGTGTGTCACGCATCTCACGATCAATCTTTTTAAAGTCCTCTATGGGGTAGGCTTTTCCATCCTTGAAGCCTGTGATAATATTCCCCTGCTTTTCATCCTCAATACCGATGACCAACTGACCACCATCCGCATTAGCAAAAGCAATCAAGTGTTTGAGGAGTTCAGAGGGTTTCTTACGAGCAGACTTTCTATCAAGATATTGGCTTTCTGGCGAGAATTGGTAGTGGGATAAGGTGTGATTCATTTGTTTCTCCTGATTGATATTAGCTATCTGCCCATAACTCACACTGTATGATAACTATTGACAAGGCATCTTTAAGTCCTTCAGGCGGGTACTTGTATTTTTTTAATAATCTTTTGACCATACGTCGCATATTAGCACGTGCGGACTCTTTTTTCTGCCAATCAATCGTACGATTTCTCCTCAATTCATTTGTCAGCTCACGTGTTAATGCAACTAACTGATCATTACTATAGAAATCTTTGACGGCAGCTGGTTTGGTAATAGCATCATAAAAAGCTATCTCCTCTTGGCTAAGTCCCAATTCATTCCCCTCATCTTTTGCTGATTGTATTTCCGATGCCATGTGTTTTAGTTCTTCGATAACTTCTTCATTTGTCAGCATACCATTCAAGTAAGCATTCATGGCCCTAGAAAGCATTTCTGAAAACTTATCAGATTGAACAACATTTGTCCTCTTATAAATATGGACCTGCTCTTGTATCAATTTCTTCAACAATTCAACCGCAATGTTCTTTTCCTTCATCTTGGCAATCTCATCCAAGAAGCTAAGGTCAAACAATGAGAAATCTCTTTCAGAATCCGCAAATAAATTGATAACACCTTCACTCTTAATACTTGATTTTAGCAATTCATTGATTTTAGCATTGATTTCCTTGACCGATAAAGGTTTTCGTGGGTTGACAATGCGTGTTAATATTGTCCGAACAGCTTCAAAATAGGCTGCCTCGTAACGTTCTTCTGGTGTTAATAAGGAGCGACATAGTTGCAAGGCTTGTTTCAATAGACTAGCTTCACGTAAAAAGCTTTCCTTATCCTTATCTCTACCAGTGATAAAGTTAACACCACCTGTAATAGCATTCGCACGCATAAGATCGGTTGCTTTTCCATCTTTAAAAGCAGTGTAATCAAAGCCAAAGAACATATCTTGACAGACTTCAAGCTTTTCTTGAAATTTAGGGTAAGCAGTTGCTGCAATATTGGTATCACCAAAATTACCTTTATCACGATTAGTATAATCATTCATAGCTTGTTTTAAAGCTGAGGCAATACCAACATAATCAACAATTAGTCCACCTTCTTTATCCTTATAAACACGATTAACACGTGTAATAGCTTGCATAAGATTGTGACCAGACATTGGCTTATAGACATACATGGTCGCAAGACTTGGAACGTCAAAACCAGTCAACCACATATCAACAACAATAGCAATCTTGAAAGAACTACTATCGTCCTTAAATTGATTAGCCAATTCTTCTTTATGTTTCTGATTGCCTATAATATCATGCCATTCTTCAGGATCTTTATTGCTAGAGGTCATCACGACACCGACTTTTTCTCCCCAATCAGGACGTAATTCAAGTATCTTATGATAAATCTTCATGGCAATAGGTCTCGAATAAGCGACAATCATAGCCTTACCAGTCAATTCGTTTTCACGATTGTCCTCATAGTGAGTAATAATATCTGTCACTAGTGCTGAGATAGTTGGGTCAGCACCTAAAATACTGTCCAAACGACTAAGCTCTTTTTTACTCTTGTTGATAGCTGACTTTTCAGCTTGTTCTGCTAATATAGCATATTCAGAATCAATATTCTGCAAAATGTTTTCATCAAGATTAAGATGAATCACACGACTTTCGTAATAAACAGGTCGAGTTGCACCGTCTTCAACAGCTTGTGTCATATCGTAAATATCAATATAGTCACCAAACACTTCTGTTGTTGACTTGTCTTTCGTTGATATCGGTGTTCCTGTAAAACCAATGTAAGTCGCCTTCGGAAGACTATCACGAATTATGCGTGCTGTTCCAATCTTAACTCTACCGCTCGTCAGATCTATTTTTTCTTCTAAACCATACTGCCCACGATGCGCCTCGTCCGCTATAACAATAATATTTTGGCGTTTTGACAAGGGCTCCAAAGACTCTTCAAATTTCTGCATAGTTGTAAAAATAATACCGTTGGCCTGTCTACCAGACAATAACTTTTTAAGATGTTTACGATTTGTAGCTTGCACTGGTATCTGACGTAAAAAATGCTGACATCTTTTAAACTGTTTGAATAACTGATCATCTAAATCGTTTCTATCCGTCAGAACAACAATTGTTGGCGATTGTAATGTTTTCTCTAGTAAATGAGCATAAAAAACCATTGAAAGAGACTTACCACTACCTTGTGTATGCCAGAAAACACCACCACGACCATCAGTCTCAGTTGCTTTTATTGTCGAACAAACTGCCTTTTTTACCGCAAAATATTGATGATAAGCTGCTAAAATCTTGGAATCATCAGAGAAACAGATAAAGTTTTTTAGAATATCCAACAGACGTTCTTTAACAAACATTCCTTCAATCAAGGTTGTAAAGTTCGCCAACTGTGTATCCTCATAATTCCCGTCATTCGTCTTCCACTCCATAAAACGATCTTCACCAGCTGTAATAGTTCCCGCTTTTGAGGTCGCCATGTCACTCATGACTAAAAAAGCATTGTAATAGAATAAAGACGGAATCTCCTTCATATAATTTTGGAGCTGGCTATAAGCCTCTGAAACTTCTGTCTCCTCACGTGACGGACTTTTCAACTCAAAAACCACTATGGGAAGACCATTTAGAAAAACAATGATATCTGGTCGCTTCTCACTGTATTCCTCAATCGTCCATTGATTAGCGACAATAAAACTGTTAGTATCAGGTTTATCATAATCAACTAGGTAAACAATGCTCGAAATCTCTTCGTCATTCTTAACATAAGTAATAGACACCCCGTTTTGGAGATAATCCATGAAGGTTTTGTTTTTCTGCAAAAGTGTGCCGCTTTCAAAATCATGCAACTTATTGATAGCTACGTCAATGGCAGAGCTTGGTAAGTTAGGATTTAGTCGTCCTAACGACACCTCAAGCACATCACGGAAAAGACTATCACGATAGTCTCTTTCGACATCAGGACCATAATAATAGTCATAACCTAATCGATTTTGAAAAATATCTAAAATAGCATTCTCAAATTGGCTTTCACTAAAATTCATAACAAATCCTTTCTATAGTTGGGGAAGGTGGTAAATCATCATTTAGCAGTGTGATTTGAAAAACGCTCTCCAGATAATAAATGAGGGAGAATTGTGTCTCTTAAAGATACCAAGTATTCATTTTCTATGATGTTCTCATCGACCCGAGTCATAAAAGCAACTGCAATATTTTCAAATGATTCCATTTCATTTGTTGTAGGAATATATATTGGGATTTTGCTTAAGTCGGTTTGAGTTATTAACGGTTGTGTTGAACCACGATTCATACTTTGAAAATCAACTTGTTTGAGAATCTGATAAACGTATTCATGCCGATTGCTTTGTAAAACCAGTGTATTATCTGATGGCCAACAAGCTCTTCTATAGCGTTGAATAACTCCATGCGTTCCAACACGACCAGTAATTAGCAACTTTTCAGAATACAATGAAGTTGAGGTGTACCCTGTAATAGATGCAGCTCCTAAAATTGGAATATCGAAATTTTTAGATTGTTCATCCACACGTGTCTTTGGGCGTTTTCCACTTGAAATACGTGTAATGTCACCTAACGTTCCGTTTGGAATCTGATTTCCAAACAGTTCATTGAATATTAAGGTCACTACTCCTTCTAAATGATGATTTATCTGTTTATTGAGTGCTATTTTATCGTCTAAAGATTTCAAAATGCCAGATATTTTCACTTGAACATCAAGTGGAGGACAGATCGTTTCAAAATCTTTCAAAACATCTAACTGTACACGTTGTCGTCCTGATGTACCAATCATAGATTTTATAGCTATCTCACGCACGCTTGGACTAGTCATAAGATAGTAAATATAATCTTCATCACTGATACCTTCTTTAGCACGTGCAACAATAAACTCTGTTGAACCGAACCCCACTTCATCAGCTGCTAAAATATTAACTTTTGAGGTCTTACCATTTTCTAAACTTGGAGTTATTCTTGCCATTAAGGTATCACCATTTTTAAACTTTGTTCCACCTTTAAATTCTAAAACCTCAAATTCTGATATATCGCGGGTAAATGGGGCTAGCTTTTCCATAGCCACTTTTTTTGCCAAAGTTCCCTTTGGTAAGTGTTCTCTCGGATTAAAATCAATGATATCAGATAGCTTACATTTCTTCCACTCTGCCATTTCTTCCTCCTTATCCTATATATTTTCTATGCGAACTCTTCACATTCGCTTGGTTTACCATGGCATAATGCATGGTTGTATCAATTTTTACATGCCCTAATAATTGCTGAACTTGCTCTATTGGCATTCCTTTATCAATAGCCTTAGTTGCTAAGGTTCTCCTGAACTTATGGGGATATATCTTATTTAGATCTGCTTTCTTCCCTAGTTCTCGAAGTCTTGTTTCTACTCCTCCTATTTGTAACCTATTAAATGGTCGCGATAAACTCACAAACAGGGCAGGATTTTTATCTGTGCGCCGTTCTATGTAATTCATAAGATGGATTTTCGTCCGAGCGTCAAAGTAAACTAGTCGTTCTTTTCCACCTTTTCCTAAAACGATACATTCTCTCTCTTGAAAGTTGATATCTTCTCGATTTAATCCCACCAACTCGCCAACACGAATCCCTGTTGACGCTAATAAATCAATCAAGGCTAAGTCTCTAATCTCTTCACAACTATCTCTCAGTAATTCCAATCCTTCATCAGAGATTGTTTCCTTTATCGGTTTATCTGTCTTAATTTTATGAATCCGTCTAACAGGGCTTTTCAAGATATAATCTTCATCTTCTAACCACCCAAAGAACGAACTATAAATTCTCCGCATATTATCAATCGTAACCTTGCTAGAATTTCTTTCATGTTGATAATTTGATAGATATTCTCGCAAATCTTCAGTCTCGATGTTTCGAATTGACTTCTCTAAAGTATTTACTAGTTTTAAAATTGTATTTTCATAATAGATTAACGACTTTTCCGAGCATCCCTCAATTCTTTTTGAGGCTAGAAAGCGATTAACCAACTGTTTATTATCTATATCTAACTCTTCCACACCAGTCTTCTGTATAAATTCCACACCACTAAAGACAAAAGTCAGAACTTTCCCTAATTCATCCAGTTGACCTGCGCTCAACAACGTTGCCATCTTTGTCTGAATCTCAGTCATCAACTTATTCTTCATCCCACAACCCCCAATAAAATATATTGTTAATATTTTATCAAAGATAACGTGTTTGATAAATCATCATTTAGGAGAGATAATAAATACAATCTATCTAATGTTTATTGAAAGTAGCGAGCAATTAGAGACAAAGAAACTTGGTAAGCTATTTGATACTAAAACAGCCACATTTAATCCAGCTAAGACAAGTGAAAAGAAAGTAAATCACTTTAGTTTACCTGCATTTGATGCTAATCAATATCCATCTGTTGATGATACAAATAATATTAAAAGCAATAAAAATGTTGTTAAAGAGTATTCAGTTTTATTTTCAAAACTAAACCCGACAACAAAAAGGGTATGGGTACCATTTACTAACCAAGATTTACTTAGCGTTTGTTCGACAGAATTTATTTCTTTGGCAGGAAAAGATAAATTTGAGCAAGCTATTTTATTCGCCGTAATCAATAGTAAAAGTTTTCAAGATTACTTTATAGCTCACGCTACTGGAACAACGAACAGTAGGCAACGAACAAAACCTAGTGTGGTTTATGAATTTGAAGTTCCTTATAATGAAGTTCTATTTAAACAACTAGGAAGAATACTCTCTCCATTAGTAACACAAGTAGAAGATAAATTACATCAAATTCAAAAACTAACCCAAATAAGAGACGAACTTCTTCCTAAGATTTTATCAGGAGATTTGTCTGTTTAAGCCACTAAATGATGATTTATCTTTTTATTAAGTCGAATTTTTTCCTCATAGGACATCAATATTTCTGAAATTAATTCTTGCTTTTTCAAAGAAAATCGAGGAATTGCATATTTCATAATTGAACTTTTATCTCCACGGGGCATTTTCGTTCCCTTAGAAGTTGATACTACATAATCAAAGAATGCATCACTTGATAGCACACAATATAGAAAGCGATTAGAAAAGTCACTATTTGCTCTGATTACCAAAACATCATTAGAGCAACCTCCAGATTTATCTGCTAGCCAAATTTTCTTAAAATAGGGACGAATATTGGAAATTAAAATATCTCCTTTTTGAAATGCAGTTGTGGTTTTTACAGTCGGAAGTTTTGTTGCCTTATTAATTCCACCACGATTAGGAATCATATTCTCAGTAGAAATATAATTATCCAGACTTAACATGCTGACATCAATTTTCTCAGAGACATAGCTACTTACTTCGGATAACGCCTTATATATCAAACCCAATCTCCTCCAATCGTTGTTTGATTTCTTCTTCTAGGACATGGGACTGTTTAAACATTTCAGATAGTTCTGTTGTTAAGCGTTCCATTTTCTCTTCAAAGGGTTCGCTATCTTCTTCCCTATCTTCAACGCCAACATAACGTCCCGGGGTTAAGATGTAATCTTGGTCAGCGATAGCCTTGGTCTCGACAACAGCGCAGAAACCTTTTTCACTTTCTAAAGTTCCCTCTTGGAAATGTTCAAACGTCTGAGCAATCTTTTGAATATCCTCTTCCGTAAAATCTCTATGTGTGCGGTCAACCATGTGTCCTAGATTTCTAGCATCGATAAAGACTGTTTTACCTTTTTGCTTTTTATTCTTAGAAATAAACCATAGACAAGCTGGAATAGTCACGCTATAAAAGAGCTTATCAGGGAGAGCTACAATGCCTTCAACTAAGTCATCCTCAATAATTGCTTGGCGAATATCACCCTCGCCACTTTTTGTTGATGTCAGCGATCCATTTGCTAAGACAAGACCAATCTTCCCGTTGGGAGCCAAGTGATGTATCATGTGCTGTATCCACGCATAGTTAGCATTGCTATCAGGAGGTGTGCCATATTTCCAACGAACATCATCTACCAGCTCATCTGCTCCCCACTTCCTCAAATTAAACGGAGGATTTGCCATGATATAATCTGCCTTAAGCGTTGGGTGTAAATCGTTGGTAAATGTGTCTGCTTGATGGGAACCAAAATTGGGTTCAATACCACGAATAGCCATGTTAATTTTAGCCATTTTCCACGTATCGGCATTTGCCTCCTGACCATAAATGGAAAGATTATTAATGTTACCACTATGATTTTCAACAAAGACTTCTGACTGTACAAACATACCACCAGACCCACAAGCTGGATCATATACACGACCATTAAAAGGCTTTAAAATCTCAACAATTGTTTTAACTATACTTGTTGGTGTGTAAAATTCTCCACCATTCTTACCTTCATAAGCAGCAAATTGTTCCAAACAGTATTCATAAGTTCGACCTAGTAAATCTTTTTCATTACCATGAGCAAACATATCAATATTGGTAAAAATATCAACAACTTCACCTAATACACGCTGATCTAAATCAGGTGAAGCATAAACTTTAGGGAGAACACCACTCAATGATTTGTTTTCATGCTCGATCTCACGCATAGCATCATCAATTGCAAGACCAATTTCAGAAGTATGTGATTTTTCAGCAATATAATCCCATCTTGATTTTGGTGGGATAAAGAAGATATTTTCAGAGACATACTCATCACGATCTTCTTCAAACCCCTCACCCTCCTTGAGAAGATAATTATATTTAACCGTAAACGAATCAGAAACATATTTTAAGAAAATCAATCCAATAATAACTTTTCGATAGTCAGCTGCTGAAATATGACCTCGTAAAGAATTGGCTGCATCCCAAAGCTCCTTTTCAAAACCAATATTAGCACTTGTATTTGTCTTCGCCATTATTTACTCCTGAACTATTTTGTTGCCTCTATTATACCATTTTCCAATCTCATCTTAAACTATTTCTCAGGAGTTTTGAGAAGCCTTCAAAAACGAAATCAAAGCAATAGTTCAAAAGCCTAATCTTGAGTTTTGCAGACACTTTTCTCCAAGTTTACATATGACCAAACAAAATATAATCATCTTATTAATCTATCACATTCTATAAAATGTACTTCTAAAATGTTTCCAAGCAAAGCTGATTTTGTACAACACTTCTTCATCAAAATCATTCTACACTTATCTTATTTTCAAGTTCAGTAACTATCTAAGCAGTACCAATTTTTATATTAGTCAGTTTGTTCCAAAATGACAAAGTTTCTCAAGTTTTTCCGTCCATATTAGAAAAAATTTTTGGAGTTCTGTCACATGAAATATTTTAAATTAGTCACTATTATTTTTAAGTCAATTCATTTACTTTTACTACTAAACAAAGCGACTTAATAAAAGATAAAATAAATGACGATACCGCTACCAAGATAGACTCATGACAACAAACATTTTTCTGAAATACACCAAGCTTTTTTGATAACTTTATACTTATCAAGACCGTACATTTAAAATAATAATAATCCAGATAATAATGACAGATAACACTATTGTCTTAACTCTTTCCATTCTCCTTTTTTTGTTAAAATCAGTCGCTTAGCTACCCTTTCTAAATAGATTGCAACAAATCGTTTGTCGTCAAATTGATACACTTGGTCATCAATTTTACCTTCAATAAGAAGACCAATGTGCTTATAAGTATCTCCTACTTTTTCTGCGATTTGTTGGAGTAAAAGTTCGTTACCGACTAATCCATATTCCATGT
The DNA here is from genome assembly GCF_047290665.1 of Streptococcus lishijunsis. NCBI lineage: Bacteria > Bacillati > Bacillota > Bacilli > Lactobacillales > Streptococcaceae > Streptococcus > Streptococcus lishijunsis. The sequence goes on from NZ_JBLBUC010000026.1 coordinate 13,169, forward strand.
ACAAAAGAGGGATAGTCACTTCCTGAAAATCGTCATCAGTACCTGTCGCATAGTAATCAAAATAATCACCTTTAGGAGCAACTTTTATGGTTAAATGATAGTACTGACCTAGCACGGTTTTATAGAGGGGTTTGACATCAACTGGATAACGAACACGACCCACTATTTTATCAAAAAGAGAGTATGCTATTTGACTCACAGTATTTTTCTCTGGGAGAGCATAAACACGTACACCATTATCGACTAATCGTTCAAAAACACGACCGTTTGTTGTGGTTCTAAAGGCAACGTTTTGACTAAAGTTTTTGATGCGTTTTGAAAGAACAACTGTATCCGCTACATTGAAGGAAAAATAGATAGTTGTGTTTCTAAAAAAGGGACTATCCGCATAGCGTAAAATCTTAGAAAGCAGCCTTGGTTGTGTCTCTGTTCGATTGTCATATTCTATCAAAAACATATCGTCTGGTGTGAACAAAATGCAATCAGGAACAGCAAAGGTCAAGTGCGTTTTATCAGATGGAAAAAAGTAATGAATATTAAGCGATAAAGCAGTCACTTCTTTATCACATTTAGAAATCAACTCTCTCACGATTTGGCTAACAAGAAGACGTGTTTTATAGTCATGTTCAGTAATGCGAGAGGGTTTGCCAGAACGCATTTTATTGGCTCTAATAGTGAATGGTGATCCTTCATAATCTGTCGTTTCTTTTATGCTCGTTTGGTACTCTTCTATCTCAGCTAAGTGTTCTAAAACCCATGACCAAAATAGTTTGTTAATATAGAAAAATTTAGTTCGTGATTTGAACGGTTTTGGATATTCCGAAAAGGGGAAATTACGACTACCAACGTTCGTCATAAACCATTTTCTATCGAGTTGTTTTTTGGTCAGTGAATAGAAGATATTAGAAGCTATTTCAAACGTAAAATATTGAAATTTGAAGAGATGATAAGCCCACAAAAGTTTAATTTTAGAGTAATTTATTTTTCGCCTTTCAGCTGGTGGAATATGAAAAACAAAATCAGGTTGGTTGGGATAACGTCTGAGACTAAATAAGTCTTCTGTCGTAGGTTTAGGATGAGCCATTTTAAGCTCCTTTCTAAAAGATAAAATAGGTCTCAAAAAAGAGATGAAATAAATAGCTATATTGTGTCTGGGTCAATATAAGTATCTTTTAATGAGTAACTTCAAGGTATTAGGACTATGTAATATAAATAAAATATAAGGCATAGATGTCAGGTCAGCTTTTAATCTTTTTTCTAGTCTAAAAGCTAGTAATACCAATAGGTTTCAATTATTCTCATAAGTTTATAATGTGAGGCATAGATGTCAGGTCAGCTCTGGCTCTTTTTAATAGCTTAAAAGCTAGGAATACAAATCGATTTCAATTATTCTCATAATTTTATAATGTTAGGTATAGATGTCAGGTGTGCTCTGACCGTTTTTTATATCTTAAAAGCTAGTAATACCAATAGGTTTCAATTATTCTCATAAGTTTATAATGCAAGGCATAGATGTCAGGTCAGCTCTGATTCTTTTTTATAGCTTAAAAGCGAGTGATAGCAATAGGTTTCAATTATTCTCATAAGTTTATAATGCGAGGCATAGATGTCAGGTCAGCTCTGATTCTTTTTTATAGCTTAAAAGCTAGTAATACCAATAGGTTTCAATTATTCTCATAAGTTTATAATGCGAGGCGTAGATGTCAGGTCAGCTCTAACTCTTTTTTAGCTTAAAAGCTAGTAATATCAAGGGATAACAAACTTTTAGAAACACTGTCTATAAAATGGCTATCTCTTACTACTATTATACCCTATTTTGTTAATTCTTAACGTTTATCATAAACGTTAAGATCCCATATTTTATGGTATAATAAGTATTAAAAACAATTTTTTAGGCGATAATATCGATGATTATTATAGAAAATTGAAACCTTAAACTTGAGGCTCTCAAAAAGAAAATGGCGGAAGTCAGAAAGCAAAAAAAGAAGAAGATAAAAAGCTGCGTTTTGAATTTGGAGACCTTTATTTCAAGTTGAAAGATGAACTTGGTGAGTCTTATGATATTGAAAAAGAAATTGACAAGATGAAGGAAAAAGTAAAGCAAGAAAAGGCTAACCAAAAGCACAAAAAGTCATCTGAACAAAACACTTTTTCTCATCACGAACAAGGTCATCATCAGCCACAAAATCATCACCAAAACCACTAAAAAAGAGAGACATATATCTCTCTTTTTTTGATAGTTACTCAATAATTTCTTGCGACACAACATTATGATTTTTGGCAATTTCTTCTTCCAAATGATGTATTTTAAATAGATCTCTTAATAATAATTTTTCCTCGAAATAACTCCTTTTTTTGACCTGTTGCGTTAAGTAAAAAAGCAACTTGTTTTGGTGGTTGATTGTCAAATTTTTCTTCGTTAATATTGTATTTTTTTGTAATAGTTTTTATCCGTTTTTCTTGTTTTTTCCAGTCACATTTTTACATAATTGTATTCCTTTTTTTAGTCATCAAAAACGTCTAAAAACATTTCGAACCCAGCAAAGTTTATCTTGTATTAACGTGTTGTTATCTTCTGCCAATTGTCAATAACTAAGACCACATTAAAACCATTTTGCTCAATATAAAACGGAAATTCTACAGCAACTTTGGGGGTTACTTTGACCAATTCTTCCTCCTCATTTTCGAGCACAAAATACCTGTAAATTGGAATTGTTCCATACGGAATCACTCGGAAAAAGTAGTGACTGCTTGTTCGTTTACTTGGTCACAAATAGCTTCTACGTTATTATCATTTCCTCGGTTATACATGGTCGTTTTTGTTAGGAGACTCAAACATATTTTAACAGCAAATTCTTGACATATTCTACATCACATTAAGTTATTTTCGCTTAGAAATAACAATTAAAATGAGCGTAAAAACACGTGTATTATTCTCGTTAAAAAGGCTAAAAAAGCTCCTGAAAGTCAGTCAACAATCCTCACCTTCCAGAAACTTTTTTCTTGTTATTTGACACATTAAATACTCTTATCCACGTCTTCGACTGCTTTACAAAATGCCCAATAACGTTCATCATAAGCTTTAATCTCTTGCTCAGTAAATTGGTAGTACATCAAGTGAGAAGCCTCCACCTTTTTCTTACAAATAACCACAGGTATTTTTTCTCCCAGTTCATTTTTTAAAAGCAATCTATTCTGCTCATCAATAACATAATAAAGTGGTTCTTCCTCGACATCGTAACCTTCAATCCAAGCTCTAGCTAGCCTATTTTGATTGCTCGCTTGAGCAATCCATTTTTGAAAATTAGGATCTGGCGAGTCTGCAAAATACGCCATCAATTCCAGCAAAGTCTTATCTGGAATAGCCTTATGCACTTCAATAATATGCGAGATAAATCGTGGCATTTTTACCTTTGATTTTAACAAAACAGATTCACTCAAAGTCACATCATTAATCAATTTTTCCGTCTCAAATGCTACCTTATAATACATTTTTTTGCCGTCATCATAGCGCTTAATAATTTTCCCTTTGAGCATCACCTCATCACCAATATGGTATCCTAAAACATCCTTCATCCTTTTCTCCTTCCCTTTATCTTTACTTCTTCACTCTCGCCCACTTTTGATTAACTTTAAGGTTTAACTCAGCTTCTAGGCGTGCTAGTTCTTTGGACAGACGAAACATTCCTGCTAAGCTTAAGGACAGACTTCCCATATCTAAGAAAATAGGCGACAATCGAATAAAGCGTTCGTCATAGTGTTCCAGATTTTTATCTTTGTAGCCTGTCACATCCATCTTAAAAACGACTTTGCCCCTTCTGTCACGGCACTCTACATGAAGCCCATACTCACTGTCCATTTCAATCTCATAGCCAATCGTTAGCTCCGCTTTATTAAAGGAGTGTATCTCGGTATAACATGACCAATCAACTTAATGGCGTCTTTATGTACATACTCTTTCAAACACTGGTTCATTGTCATCGTTTGGGGCTTTGGTTTTCTACCTAAGCAAGCATCCACCTCATCCATCAAGGCTAAAATATCCTCAAATTCATCTCGTTTCTTATCGTCTTCTGATAGATTATTTTTTTCAATCATGACTGTCTCTCCTTTTCTAGTTAGCTCCATTTGTAGCTATTCAGCATATTACTTTTTTCAGTCTTTTTGGACTGATAAACCTCTTCAATCTCAGCTAACGTTTTATTAGCCATTTGACGAAATTCTCTCATGTCATATCCTTTCACCTTCAAATGTCCTAATAAAGTCGTGTCATATTGAAAGAGATAGGTCAAGATAAGGTCATTATCTGAAATATCAAAGCGACCGTCTTGAACTGCACCCCAAAAGTTAGACATAAAATCTAACAATTGGGGTGCTTTTCTT
>NZ_JBLBUC010000027.1:0-16456 GCF_047290665.1 Streptococcus lishijunsis
TGAGTACTTTCTCCCGTCGGAGATGTCCTCACTACTAATCTTAGTATGTTTTTATATCTACTATCTTTACCCTTCCCCATATTTTCTAAATAATAGGCTAAAGACAAGTGATAGCAAGGTGACGCATGAGCCAATCATTAAGAGATTAAAAGGCTTGTCTGGAACTAGGAGCATCGAAAAGATACCTGTACCAATCGGCATAAAGAGAATAGCGACTGTAAAAATGATACCAAAAACGCGTCCTAAAAAGGCATTGTCCACATCTCTTTGGACAATGGAGAAAAATTGGATATTAAAAATAGAGATAAATAAACTAAACAAGGCTGGCGATAACGTTATCGCCACTATATGATGAAAGCTGAGGTAAAGTGGAAGAGATAGCATTAGCATAAGCCCTGACAGCATTAAAAATAACATCAAGCGCTTGGTCGATAAGGCTTTATTGACAAAACCGCTTAACATGGCTCCCACAAAACCACCTACTGCCTCTGCTGTCAAAAAGGTGCCGTAAAGCCCATCTGACAAGCCAGTAAACATCTGACTACTATAAGGCAACAGCAAATTATAAGCCGCTAGAAAAAAGTTGACCAAGGCTGACAGCAAGATAATCAGAAAAACGGGTTTGTTACGATAAACATAGTCAAATCCTACTTTTAAGTCAACAAAGGTACTTTTGAGAGTCATCTTTTCTTTGACTAGCACCTCCTCATTGATTGGCACGACAAAAAACATCAGCCCAGCAGCCACTAAAAAGGACAGACCGTCTAAAAGTAACACCCCATGTATCCCAATACGGTGATAAAGCAGAACCGCTACCATTGGAATACTGACTTTAATCACGGTACTTGTCGTTTCCAAAAGGGAATTTAACTTAGAAATGCTATCTTTATGGACAATTTCTTTAGTGAAAGCTTTATAGGACGGTCCAGAAAAGGCACTCATGAAGGCTAAAATGACATTAGTGACGATAATCGCATAAACCAGCCATTGGTCCTGAGATATAAAGGCAAGCAGGATACAGACAATGCCACACAAGATATTGCTTCCTATGATAATTTTCTTTCGTTTAAAGCTATCGGCAATAACCCCACCAAATAAATTAAATAAGACCCCTATCACACTTTCTAGTGATTGATAAATGGCAACCAAAGATAGTGACGTGGGGTTCAGCCCAGCCAGAAAGGTATTGTTTGCCGTATCAAACATAATATCGCCAATGCGTGATACCATGCGGCTAGTCACCATTAGCGCTATATTGCGTTTTTCCTTACTCATCATCTCTCCTTCTAATGAAATGCTTTTGACAAAATCAATTCTAGTCGATTATCCACAATGTAAGCTGTCACATTCAATTTACGTCCATTCAATTTGTTAATCTCATTAGCCGTTTCAGAAGCTGCCTGCTTCACCTTTTCAAAGGCTTTTCTAGAGATAACTCCTAAATAATCAACAGAAACAAAGACCGTATCATCAAAACACTTGACCAATTTTTCTTCCTCAGAATCAATCCTTGGAAAGTGTTTATAGCCAATAGCTTTCGGGTTAAACATATCTTTGCGGTAAGCCTCGATGACCGCTTCTAGCGTGTCTTCAATATCGTCATTGCCATTGAGATTATAGGTCAAACCTAGATGTAAATCACCTATGGTCGATGTAAAGTCCAAATCCCCTTGAAATTGCCGGATATTGTATATCAGATTGACTTTCACCTGACCTAAGTGATAGGGTTTTAAGAAATGCTGTCTCAGAAACAACAAAATCTCAACATAGACGCTCTTCGTTTCGGCAGTCAAATAATCGAGCGTTTTAAAGGTCACCGTATCGTCCAACTGTGCCAAAACTGTTGACACTTGCTCATCATCTTGGACATCAAATCGCTCAACAGCCTTTAACAGTGTCTCCCTATTATTTCTCGAGTAAACTTCTCGAATGTAAGAAGAATACGGTCTGCTAGTAGAAATGATGCCCAAAAGATACTTCTCCAGAACACCTAAAGAATAAGAATCACATATGCTATGGTCTATAGAATAGTGTAAAACCGCTTCAGTATCATCTTCCAAAAGGACAAACTTATACAAGAGACCATTATGTTGCTTGCTTAACCTTACCAAACGACGTAAGTCTTCAAAAATATCTATCCTCGCATCATCAACGTCGTATTTAGAGATATTGATAGGTGTATCAAGAACCTCAAAATAATTCAAGTCTTGAGATAAAACCGAACGAAACACTTCAATTTTAGACAGTTTATGGTAAATCTCTTCATAACTGATGTGATGTTTTCCTAGATAAATCCTTCCTGTTAATTGACTGTCAAACTGTAATGTCTGATAGATTCTAGCATAGAAAAAAGTCGGATAATGATAGTCAACATCTCTTATTAACAGAATATTTTGCAAATCTAACTGTTGCTCAGCTATCTCATCTGATGTGGCATCAGGTGATGACTGATGGTTTTCAATAAACGACGTTATTGCGGCTACAGAGGCATTAGCGTAGAGATTCAAACCATCTAAACTCATGTTTACCTTATCTTCTAACGCTAATAACAACTCTACCGAATTGAGAGAATTCAATCCCATATCCAGCAAGTTATCATCTGGCTTCACACATTGGTGCATAATGGATTCAACACTAGATTGCACAATAACCTGTATCTTACTTCCCTCATCACGTCTTCTATCAGCACCGCTAGCTTTTTCTAACAAGGCTCTTTTATCGACCTTACCACTAGGAGTCAACGGAAACTCTGGGACATTGATATATTTAGAAGGGATTTTATAAGAAATCATCTCTTTTTCCAAGATGTCTCGAAGATTGTCGATTTTACTGCCTGTATAACATAAAATCAGCATATGATTATCAAAAATGACCTCAATATCTCGTTTCGAATCATTTACTATTTTGGCAACAGACGTGCGAATCTCTCCTAGCTCCAAACGGATACCATAAAGCTGAATTTGACTATCCTGCCTACCTTTATACATAAGTAACGAGTCCGATTCTTCTACTATATCGCCTGTGTGATAAAAGACTTTACCATTGATTTTTGTAAACTTAGCCTTTGTTTGCGCCACGTCATGATAATAGCCATCAGCGACACCTTGACCTGCTATTAACAATTCATTATCAAGAATCAGGGTCTCAACGCCTGGCAAAGGTCTTCCGATAGGCACTTCACGTTTTGACCTGAAAAATGCACTCATCTCTCTGACATTAAAATAAGTAGCATAGACGGTTGTTTCAGTTGGCCCATAGACATTAAAGACAGTGACCTTTTCTAAGGTCTCCTCAACTAACTCTAATAATTCATACTTAAACGCTTCTCCTGCAATTAGCAGGTACTTTAACTCATCAATATACTGTCGTCCAAGAGCATCGTTGTATTTAAGCAAGACACCAAGTACTGATGGTGACAGCGCGACATGGGTAATGCCAAAATCATGGATTAAACGTGGTAATTCTTTGTAAAAAGCTTTATTGCTCACAGAATAGAGATAGACACTACCACCATGATACAAAAAGCCGAAAATCTCAGTTATGGAAACATCAAATGTCGTTCGTGTTGAAAACAGGTAACAATCATCCTTAGAGACTGGCGCAAATGATTGACAAGCTCTCATAATATAATTTAAATTCTGTGTGGTGACACAGACCCCTTTGGGCGTCCCTGTTGTACCAGAGGTATGTATGATATAGGCTAGTTGATGTTGTTTATAGTCCACTAGCTTATGCTTAGTAGCGAAAATCCTTGGAATGTCTAAATCAGAGTCAGTCTCGCTAATATAAACACTTGAAGGAAATTTTTGCCTAATGCGATTGATTGCTTTGATAGGACTACTATGATCAACTGGAACATAAACCTTTCCTGCTTTTAAAATCCCAAAAATGATAGGTAAAAGCTCATAACGATGAGCATAATTAACAACGACATAGTCTGACTCAAAGGCAAACAAAGAAGCAGCTACCTTATCAGAAAGCTCATCCAACTCTTCATAAGTTAGATTTTTCGTGTCTGAGTAAACAGCTATTTTTCGAGGATGATTGATGACATTTGTCTTTAATAAACGAATAAAGTCACTCTCTGAGTGATGTTGATAAAATCTGTTATGGATGTCTTTAGATACGCTTGGCGCATACCCCCAGTAGCGTTTGTAATCCTTAGTGATGTGAAAGAGTTTGCTAAAGTCAGTAAAGGTTTTTCCTCCCAAACTCTGAAATCTCTCTAGCACTTTTGCCCAAGCTTGACGACTATACGTCTCATAAGACCCGTCATCATCATAAACTTTGACTTTAGTGGTCAAGATATTGACAATGAGCCTATCCACAACATCTCTATAATCCCTCTCTAAATCAAATGTTTCCACTTGATGACTGTACTGCTCCAGAGCAGTAGCTATCCGACTATCACTCAGGAGTAGTTTGTCCTCATATCTGATGTCTTCATCAAGCACAAGATTATGTTCCATTAGAAAGCGTCGATACCTCTCATAAAAGGCATCATCAACCACTTGGTTAGTGATAACACAAATATCAACATCTTTGGTGTTGGAATGGCTCTCAATACAACTTCCATAAACGATTTTGGTCCCAGAAATACCTTCTTGATTGAGATAGTCTATTATGATGTCAATCCTATTCATACATAACCTCTTTTCCAATTTTTTCGATGTATCTTACAGCATTTTTCAAGTCTACATCAGTAATATCAATATTTCCACTATTATATCGAAGGACAAATCTGTTGACTCCATCTACACTGATTCCAAAACCGTGGAAATAATAGTTTCCTTCAAGCAGTATCTTATCGTATATTTTTCTATTCAAAGTGTTAACTTGATCAATTGACATATCAGATTTTGGAGCATACTGAAAGATAACAGAAAATAATATATCCGTGTTTGCTGTAAAGAATGCACTATTTTCAACCAAAATATTGTAGAATCTCTTGGCATTTATAATCCTACTCTCTACCATTTTTCCTATTTTCTGAATTCCAATTGTCTTCATAACCATCCATAACTTTAAACTATCATAAGATTTACTTCCAATAAAAGGAGTCGTTTTTCCAAAAGATAATGGATCATCCATAATCAAAGCATTAGATCTTGAAAGACTTGCAAAGTCATCTGTATTTTTCATAAGAACAACACTAAGTGTATATGGTAACCAAAGCACTTTATGAGGATCCATAGTACAACTATCGAAATACTTTAAATATTCAACTTTGTATTTATATTGATCTGAAAATTCTAACACAAATCCATGGCAGGCATCGACATGTAGCCAAATATCTTTGCTATAAGTATTTACGATTGTATAAATTCCTTCTAAATCTTCACAAGTTGAAGTCATTGAGTCACAGGCATAAATTCCTATAAAAAGTATATTTTCACCATGTTTTTGAAGTAATTCCAATAATGCTGACTGGTTAATCTTATAATTTTCCGTCTTACAGTATACAACCTTAACTCCTAGGTTTAACCATTCAGTTGCATAACTTAATGAATAATGTCCTATGTTATCTGGAAGTATTACAATTCTTTTATTAGGATATTTTCGTTTAGCTGCCATAAGAGCATATGTATTTGACATTACTCCACCAGTTGTAACAGCTCCTCCCAATTTTGTAACATCATCTATTCTATTATTAAAAGAATAACCTAATATCTGTCTCAACCAAATAATAACCTCAGCTTCAATTTCACTCCCCATAGGTGAGCAAATATCCTTATTTATGAGATTCTGTTGGAGAAAAACTTCAATTATAGCTGCTGCTAAACCAGCTAAAGAATTGCCTGTATCAGGAAATCCCATAAATTTATTACTCGAAAAATTTATATTTCTATCAATTGTACTCAGAATATACCTAATAGAATCATTTAGATTTTGTCCTAATTTAGGTAATGGATCAATTTTAATAACATCATGTATATCATTAGATCGTCTAACAATGGAGTTATCCGTCTTCCAATCAATAAGTGAACCAATCAAAGAAACTAACTCACTTTCAAAATAGTCCTTATTTTCTGAGTTTAGTAATTCAAAATTTTCCATAATTTTTCAATTCGTTAAACATCAAAGTCGCTAATTTTTTAGTAATCCTACAAACTATTCTATACAAATAAATACTAAAATCTGTAAATACACAACATAGGACTTACTCAAGATTAGTCTGTATACTCAAAAACTTACATAGGTTACCTACCAACAATAATAATGATAATAATGAAATTCAATATCATTATCGAAGTGTTTATAAACTTTGAAATTTTCCTCATAATCCTTCCTTTCCATTTTTATTTATTGTATAATATTTAACAAATAACTCAAAATTTGTTGGGAAAAAGGGAAAAATGATGACATCACAACTTGGGAAAACACTTAGAGACATTCGTAAGGGAAAGCAAGTCAGTTTGAGTTCTCTTGCTGATCAGCACTTATCCAAATCACAGATTTCTCGGTTTGAGCGTGGAGAGTCAGACATCTCATGTAGTCGTCTCATACATCTGTTAGATAAACTCCATGTCTCTTTAGATGAATTTCTTATTCTACATGAAGATAGTGATAGCACATCTTTTTCTCGTCTAGTTGCTTACATTCGAAAGCAATATTCGCTACAAAATATTGATAATATCGCAAAACTTCTCGATGACTCTTCGACTTATCGTTTAACGTCGTTTGAAAAAACGATGGTAAAATCCATTTTACATACTGTAACTAGTGATATTGCCCCATCTGAAGAGGACATACAACAATTAACCGATTATCTCTTTCAAGTCGAAAAATGGGGCTATTACGAGATTACTCTCCTAGGCAATTGCGTCCGAACGTTTAACTACAATGCCTACTACCTCCTCACTAAAGAAATGATAAATAATCACATCTATTCATCTTTACATCAAACCAATAAAAAATTGGTAGCCCAACTAGCTATCAATTGCTTGCTAGTGAGTACTGATAAAAATATCTTTCACCATGGTCGCTATTTGATTAACGAAATCGAAAAACTGCTGACTCATGAACTCAACTTCTATGAGCAGACCGTCTTTCTCTATGCCACAGGCTATTTTGAATTTAAGCAAGATATACCAAGTGGTATCGACAAAATGCAACAAGCTATCCAAGTTTTTGAGATTTTAGGAGAAGATCACATTAAATCACAGTATGTCGAACACTACCAGCAATATGTTAAAGATAGTAAGCACTAGGAGCTACTATCTTTTTCACTTAGCGTAAATATAATTATGTATAACTATTTTTTCAAATCACCATACAACAAACATAAAACTATTTTTGAAAACGTTTTTATGTTATAATGGATTATATGACAAAATTTTCTGATAATGGTATATACCTAAACGCTCTAAAGGAGGGATTATGACTCAAAAAGCTACTGAAACGAGGTCTTTGATTGTCTCATCAATCATGAATTTTGCCATTGGTATGGCAGGGGTCGTCGTCTATATCATGACTGACTTGAACTTCTTGCTACTAGATAGTGCTATATCTCTCATTGCCTTCGTCTCATCACTCGTTGCCTATCGTATTTCCCAAAATAGCCATCGTAAAACGGAACTTTTCCCAAAAGGTCTCTACTTTCTTGAGCCACTCTACGCTCTGATACGCTCTATGATTACCGTGGGCGTGTTGGTTATCACGCTACTAGAGACAAGTGCTGCAGCTTACGCTTACTTTTTTCACGGTGAAGGCTTTCCTATTGAGACAGGTATTGTGTTGCCCTACTCCTTTATCATGGTCTTTCTCTGCTACGGCCTTTACGCCTACAATCGCCACATGAATCGCCAAATAGGCAATATGAGTATCATCATCGAAGCTGAAAGTAAAGGCAATTTTATTGATGGTACTATCTCGCTTGCTATTATCCTCGCCATGCTCGCCTTATATGTCATTGATATTCAAGGACCGCTTGGTTTTCTCCACTACACAGGAGACTTTTTCATTACCGTCATTTTAGTGGCTTTTTCCATAGCAGAGCCTGTCAAAAGCATTATTGCTGCTTTTCATGAGCTAAATCACTCCGTTATCCAAGACGAGGACATCAAAGAGACGATTATCCAAGTCATTGAAAAAAATATCCCAACCCATAGCGAAGACTTTGATATTCATATGTTTAAGCAAGGCACGCATATCAGAGTTCGCTTAATCACCCTAACAGAAACCCAAACATGCTCGATTGACGAATTGATGTCGCTCAAAAAGGAGCTTTCTAACCTGCTCGCCAAAGAATTTCCAAGTGTGGATGTCACCTTTGTCATCTAGTTGCTACCTATCAAAAAAGCTATGATGAATCATCATAGCTTTTTTTGGTATGAACAGGCAAGCAAAGGGTTGTATCAGCCTAGTCTCCCTGATTGATTCGTTAGAGTCAAAAATAGACGTGATAAGCTTGTCTCAAGCTGGACACCGATACGATTGACTAAGGATTTCTTTTCTTGATATTTCACTAAAAAGACGTCCTTATCCTGAATATCACGTAAAATAAGATCGTCACTTGTGGCAATATCGTCAACAAGGTTTAGCTCCTTGGCGCTAGTACCATACCACGCTTCACCTGTACTCACACGCTCAATATCTATGCTAGGGCGATTGTCTTTGACAAAGTTTTTAAACAAAGTATGCACATCATCAAGCTCCTGCTGGAATTTTTCCTTACCTTCAGGCGTATTTTCACCCATAAGAGTAACGGTGCGTTTGTATTCCCCCGCTGTCATGACATCCACATCAATATCATGCTTTTTCAGAAGTCTGTGGACGTTTGGGACTTCGGCAACGACACCGATAGAGCCGACCACAGCAAAAGGCGCTGCGACAATATGGTCAGCCACACAAGCCATCATATAACCACCACTGGCTGCTACCTTATCGACCGCAACTGTCAGAAGAATTTTCTTATCCTTCATTCGACGTAGCTGAGATGCCCCTAAACCATAACCATAGACAGAACCTCCAGGACTCTCTAATCGCACTAGGACTTCATCTTCAGGACGAGCTATGGTGAGAATCGCCGTGACTTCCTCTCTGAGATGTTCAACTTGCTTAGCTAGCGTATCTCCCTCAAATTCAAGGACAAATAAACGCTTACGCTCCTTGTCCTCTTCCTTCTCATCACTCTCTTTTTCAGCCTCTTGCTGGCGTTTTTTATAGGCTTTACTCCCAAGTAATTCTTTTTCAAACGTTTCTTTTTGAGTCAACCATTTGTCAGATAAATCCGTCAAGGCTACTTCGCCTTCTGTTTTCTTGGTCTTTCCTTTACTAGAGAGACTTATCACAAAGACGATAGCGCCTAGGATCGTGATGACTTTTAGAAAAAATGCCGCATACTCCACAAATAATGTCGTCCACATACCAAACCTCCATAACTATTGTGACTTGATTTTATCATATCTCATGGCCTCTTTCAAGAACGCTACTATCAGCCTACAGGAAACTAACAATCGAGACGGGATCACTCATTAAACCGTTTCTCATACTTCCAGTTAAATAACCATTAGAGGTTGATTTTAGGAGCTTTTTGTACCTTAATATCGGAAAGGAAAACAAGTTAGTTGGTGTTCAATTGCGGATGAGCACCTATCTAAATCACAAATTTCCCGATTTGAACGAGGAGAGCCTGAAATCTCTTGTATTCGCCTTATTAATATTTTAGAAAAATTACACGTCTCTTTAGATAAATTTTTAATTTTATATGATAACGATTATGCTAATACAAAAACTTTTGCGAACTTAGTGCAGCACATCCGGAGAGATTATTCATCACAAAATATTGATCAAATTACGGCCTTACTTTCAGACTCTTCAGGCTATACTTTAAATTCATTTGAAAAAACAATGATAAAATCAATCGTACATACACTAGATGACAATATTATTCCAACAGAGAAGGAGCTTCTTTAGCTAACTGACTATCTCTTTAAGGTTGAAAAATGGGGTTACTATGAAATAATATTATTAGGTAATTGCGTAAAAACTATTAAATATAGCTCATATTTCCTTTTAACAAAAGAAATGCTAAAAAATTTGATTTACTCATCCTTAAATAACAAAAATAAGAGACTTGTTACACAACTAGCCATAAATTGCTTAATTTTAAGTATTGATAAAAAAGAATTTCATAATTGTGACTATCTAATAACCAAAATAAAGAAACTTTTAGAGGGTGAACTTAATTATTATGAACAGACTGTTTTTCTCTATGCTACTGGTTATTTTGAATTTTAAAAAAACTCAGCTAATGGGACTAAAAAGATGGATCAAGTTATCCAAGTGTTTGATATTTTAGGGGAACTAAAAATTAAATCTCAATACATAGAACATTACAATAAATTTGTTAAAAAGAGTTGATGTATCCTTACTTAAAAAATTTTTCTTTAGACTTCAATCTACCCTAAAATCAGGAATTTTCTCATTTGTTCTGTAAAGTAATAACTAATTACATTTACTTTGCATTTCCATATATCTCCCTCAAAAAAGGAACACATGTTTTTTGAAAAGAACCACTTATAATGGACAGTATAAAAAAGTTATATACTATTCATATAAGGAGGTTCTTTTCTTATGGCCAAAAAAGGAAGCAAGTTCACAAAATATCCACCCGAGTTCAAATTACAGGTAGTGGAAGACTACCTCAGTGGAAAGAACGGAGGAATGCCTTCTATTGTCAAAAAATATGGGTTAAAATCAGCCAATCAGGTTCTAACTTGGACAAGAAAATACCAAGAAGACCCTACTTTACTCACCCAAGATTTACGAGGTAGGAAGTCCACTGGTCGTCCCAAAATAAGGAATCTAGAGGAGTTGACCCTAGAGGAACAGAATACTTATCTACGAATGGAGAATGCGATTTTAAAAACCTTAAGGGCTCTCCTCAATCCGTGAGAAGAGTCCACCTCTATCAAGTAGTTGAGCGGTTGAAAGATGGCTACTCTGTCTCCTCTTTGTGTGCCTATTTCGGCTTCCCCCAGATCATCTTACTACCTTTGGTTAAGCAAAGGTAGACCGGAACATAAGCGGTTTGACACGAACTTAGCCCAAAAGATTACAGCTATCTTCTATGATACTCAGAAAGGCTATCGCTTCATTTCATATCAACTGAGAAGACACTATCAGCTTTCTCCCAATCCTAATACTGTCTTACGTTATATGCGTATTCTTGGTCACCAGTCTCCTATTCGAAAGAAGCGGTATCAATCTTGTACACAACGAGAGATAAATGAAAAGGTAAGACACGTCCACTACAACGTACTTGCCCGAAACTTTAAAGCTGAACGTCCTCTCCAAAAACTGACGACAGATGTCAGCTACGTTTACCACAAACAAGGCAGGATGTTCTTGAGCGTCATAAAAGATTGTTATGACAATTCCATTTTAGCCTATACGCTATCAGATTTCAATAATAACAAGTTAGTGTTTGACAATATAGACCAGGTCTTTCATGATTCCTGGGATTCAACCAAAGTCTGTATTCTTCATTCTGACCAAGGTTTTCAATATACCAATCAACAATATCTCCGAAAGCTAGACCAATATGGTGTGACCATTTCTCATTCTGGTAAGGGAAATGGTTATGATAATGCAGTATGTGAAAATTTCTTTTCCCACTTGAAGAGTGAGTCCTTGAGATTATTTCTTCCTGTGAATAAAGAAACTCTCGTCAAACAAATCAAGGAATACATTGACTGATATAATTACAACAGACCACAAGAAACATTAAAAGGTATGACTCCCATAGAATTTAGGGAAGCATACCTTCTAAAAAACTAACTTTTTTTACTGTCCATTTTATCTGCTGCTTGACATTTTTATTCCAATGCTTTTTTAAAGCCTTCCTTGAATACATTCGAGAGATTCCTAAGGCCTTTTTTAATACCTGTGTCAGGTATTTCTTCTTATTTCGTTGCCAAGCCCAGTACCGATAATAATACTCTTCGCCACTTCCTATCTGATTATCTGAAAAGGCAACACTTTTCTGTACACATTTTATAAAGTGTTTTTCTTAAGTGATGATCCGCTTAGCCATCGGTGTTTGGTAGTTGAGACTACCATGAATGCGATGGTAATTCCACCAGTGGACATAATCCTTAGTTTTAAGGGTTAGTTCTTCTAGTGATTGAAAGGTTTCTTGGTTGATAAACTCCAGTTTGAAGGAACGATAGGTACTCTCAGCGACGGCATTGTCATAGGGACAACCAGCCTGACTGAGAGAACGGGTGATTCCAAAAGCTTCAAGCATCTCATCAATCAGCTGATTGTCAAACTCTTTGCCACGATCAGAATGGAACAACTTGACCTTGGTTAGTGCATAAGGGATGCTTTGAATGGCTTGTTTAACGAGCTC
Source organism: Streptococcus lishijunsis (assembly GCF_047290665.1). Classification (NCBI taxonomy): domain Bacteria; kingdom Bacillati; phylum Bacillota; class Bacilli; order Lactobacillales; family Streptococcaceae; genus Streptococcus; species Streptococcus lishijunsis. The sequence goes on from NZ_JBLBUC010000027.1 coordinate 12,359, forward strand.
CGCAGTCTTGTGCCAGCCAACGGACAATCCTATGATTTCACGATTAAAGAGGTCAATGATGAGACAAACATAAGCCCAGCGCCCATTCACACGAACGTAGGTCAAGTCGGTTACGATAGCTTCCAGTGGTCTTTCTTGGTCGAATTGCCTGTCTAGGCGGTTTGGAATAGGAGCTTCGTTCTTCCCTTTAGAATGCGATTTGAAGGCTGCTTTTTGATAAACGGATACCAAGTTTAGGCGCTTCATGATGCGACGAATCCGACGGTGAGAGAGTATGATGCCGTCCTTTTCTAAGCATTTCTTGATTTTTCTAGCCCCATATCTGGACTTGCTCTCAAGGAAAATATAGGTAATTTTATCCTCAAGATCCAGCCTCTGACACAGAATCTACAGCTTGGTAGTAGTAACTTGAGCGCGGGATGTTAAGCCAACGACACATAGCTGAAATGCTGTATTTCTCCTTGTTGGCAGTGATTACTTGTCTTTTCGTGCCATAATCACTGCCGCTTGCTTTAGGAGGTCTAATTGCATTTCGAGTTCTTTATTGCGTTTTCTGAGTTGAATCAGTTCCCGTTGTTCATCTGTCAGATTATCAACAGACTTAAAGGACCCAGTTGCCTTGGCCTGTCTGACCCACTTATCGAAGGTTGAAGGGGTTAATTCATATTCTTTGATAAGCTCACTTCGTTTCATTCCAGCATTGTGGAGGTCAACAATTTGTTGCTTAAAGTCATCGGTGAAGTGGCGACGTATTTTTCTAGACATATCTGTTCTCCTGTTTTCTTTAGTGTAGAACACTTTATAAATTTTGTCTAGTTTAGTGTAACCTATTCAACATTCTTACTACCTACTTTAGATAAACCGTCTGTTATCATTATGGATAATGCAAGGTTTCATAGGATGAGTAAGCTAAAAGAGTTATGCAAGGATCAGGGGCATAAACTTTTACCACTTCCTCCGTACTCACCTGAATTTAATCCCATCGAGAAAACATGGGCTCACATCAAAAAACATCTCAGAAAAGTATTGTCTAATTGCGATACTTTTCTAGAGGCACTTTTGTCCTTCTCTTGTTTCAATTAACTATACTCTCTCCTATTGGAGATTTCCTCACTACTAATTTTAGTGTGTTTTGTTGCACTTCATTTTACAATGCGAGAAACAAAAATTATTATGCAAGCTATATATAAGTGTGTTATAATCATTAATTGGTAACTCTATCAACAGTAATGGTGTACTAATTCCATTGACATAAATAAATTGAAAGACAAACTATAAGAGTTGTCAATAGTTTGTTCTAAATTTTTTTAAAAAATTTTTAGAACGTGTTTTAGGCACGACAAAAAGCCTTTTAAAACAGTAGTTTTAAAAAGTCTTTCATCTATGTTTTTGTTGGTTTACCTCAGTTTATCCTCATCAAAGGTTTCATTATTCTTAAGCAGATGAAACAATACTCGAATGAGTTTCTTAGCGACATGAGAAACAGCGACATTGAAGTGTTTCCCCTGCGCTAATTTGGTTTTAAAGTAAGCTTTAAACGTAGGGGAGTATCTAGCTGCTTTAATGGCAGCTTGTCTGAGCGCCCAACGTAGATGTGAGGAGCCTCGCTTGACCATTTTCCCTTGAGTATCCAGTTGTCCAGATTGGTAGATAGCTGGTTCTAACCCTGCAAAAGCTTGTAGTTGTGTTGGCTTAGTGAAAGTATTAATGTTTCTGATTTCTGCTAATATAACAGAGCCAAGGCGATTACCAATCCCAGGTATCGTAGTGATGACCGAGTTGAGTTCAGCCATCAGCTCATCAATCTTCTTTTCAGCTTGTTTGATGAGTTTTTCGTAGTGTTGGATGTTCTCAATGATTTCAACCAATTCAAATTCACGAGCCAAAGAAGCTGTGCCAATGGAATTTGGAGCTAGTTCGAGCATATCCAACGTATGTTTAGCTGTTAATCGTTTAATCTCAATAAGTTTATCAAATCCAGCAGTTACCATTTTCTCAGGAGAAGGGAAACGTTTGAGCAACTCATAGACATAGTCAGAGTGTTTAGAAACGACGTGATGTAGTTCAGGGAAAATGATATCCAAACACTTGGTATATTGGATTTTCCAATCTGATTGATGTTTCTTTAAACGATTCATGTGACGTGTCATAATTTTAAGTTCTTCTTGCTTGTTGTCATGCATAAATAAGTCCCGATTAGGGTCAGAAAGCAACTTAAGAGCTATTGTACGTGCATCTTTCTTATCTGTTTTCGTTTTACGAAGCGAGAGAGATTTTGTAAATTCTTTGATGAGTAAAGGGTTATAGGTGTACATTTGATAATTTTTCTGATGTAAGAATGTTAAGAGATTTAAGGCATAATGTCCAGTATCTTCCATGGCGATAAGACAGTCTTAACCTAGTTGTTTCAAGGTATTATGAAGCCGTTCAAATCCTTGTTTACGGTTTGTAATAGTGATAGGTTTTAGAACAGTTTTTCCTGTATCATCAATAACGGTCACATCATATTTGTTCTTAGCGACATCAGTGCCAACATAGAGCATAAGAGTACCTCCAGATATTAAGTATTAAGCCTACTTGGTATCCACTTACTTTTTGCCTTGTCACCTTACTGAAGATTAAACGTCTAGCGTTATCAAACTCATTACCAATGAAAACAAAAAGCTGTGGTTAGAGCCTTTCTGAAATCGTCAAAGCGATTGGAGTAATGAACTAATCCACAGTGGCTTTTTCCAAGTATAACACTTGGGCTTTGGCAGTAACTAACTGCACTAAATATAATATAAGGAGGATAGTATGACTGATATTGCTATTACGAGAGCTGGTCTTGACCAGCTAGAGACTATTCAAGACCTAGCGATGACGACTTTTCGTGAAACCTTTGGGCGTGACAATACCGAGGAGCAGTTGCAAGAGTTTTTTGATGAGGCTTACACGCTAGAAGTACTTGGTCAAGAGCTGAAAGCAGAGGATTCTGAGACTTATCTAGTGAGCGTAGACGGCGAGGTGGCTGGCTTTCTCAAGGTCAACTGGGGTGAATCTCAAACAGAAAAAGAACTTGACGATAGCTTTGAAGTGCAACGTATCTATGTTCTTCAAAAATTTCAAGGGCAAGGCTTGGGCAAATGTCTCTTTACCTTTGCGCTAGAGTATGCGAAGGAACTAGGCTTTACATGGGCATGGCTAGGCGTTTGGGAGCACAACACCAAAGCGCAAGCTCTTTATAAAAAATACGGTTTTGAAAAATTCTCAGAGCACCAGTTTGCTGTCGGTGACAAGATGGATACCGACTGGTTAATGCGTAAATATCTCAAGTAATAGAAAGACAAACTATAAGAGTTGTCAATAGTTTGTTCTAAATTTTTTAAAAAAATTTTATAACGTGTTTTAGGCACGACAAAAAGCCTTTTAAAACAGTAGTTTTAAAAAGTCTTTCATCTATGTTTTTGTTGGTTTACCTCAGTTTATCCTCATCAAAGGTTTCATTATTCTTAAGCAGATGAAACAATACTCGAATGAGTTTCTTAGCGACATCAATGCCAACATAGAGCATAAGAGTACCTCCAGATATTAAGTATTAAGCCTACTTGGTATCCACTTACTTTTTGCCTTGTCACCTTACTGAAGATTAAACGTCTAGCGTTATCAAACTCATTACCAATGAAAACAAAAGCTGTGGTTAGAGCCTTTCTATAATCGTCAAAGCGATTGGAGTAATGAACTAATCCACAGTGGCTTTTTCCAAGTATAACACTTGGGCTTTGTCAGTAGCTAACTGCACTAAATATAATATAAGGAGAGTTATTTTGTAAAATATGGAAAAAACTAAAGAAACGATACTTGAACTGCTCCCTGTCCAGAAGTTCTCCTTTGAATCGGTCTATACGGATTTCGTCGTTCATATCTCACTTCAACTCCCTTAATCGTTCCTGCCCTGCCTTCAACATCTCTTCCTCAACCTTACTCCATTTTCCAAAAAGGCCGTTTTGAAGAGCTTCTGCTACGGAATCTTTATCGATTTCAGAATCGTAGATACAAGTTCGATCTCTTTGATAAATCTGAATCCGATCAAAAAGTTGCTCTCTTTCTAACTCCCTT